>JADGEH010000220.1 GCA_016744475.1 Thiotrichales bacterium
GTATCGCATCAATGCCGGAACAGGACAGGTGTTAGACACGAATAACAACTGGTCACAACACGCCCGTGCGAGTGAGATAGCCGCTTTACCCGCGCACCTGATGCCCAGCCACACCACCGACACGGCTTTGTTGCGCACTTTAGAAGCGGGGGTTTACACCTTTGAAATCATGCCGGAGAGCGGGGCGGGGATTGGGATGAACAGCGTGGATGTGGTGGAGTAATGATGGCATTTTTATATAGCGAAATGATCTCAGTGGTACGACTCAAGCTATCCGCTTTAAAAGGCCACGCAAACAGCGCAAGAGGTGCAAAAGAATGCCAGCGTATCCAAACGATGTTGAACTCGTGTTCCCATGCGCCGCATCACTGCCATTCAGTGAAGCCCCAAAGGGGCATCATCTCTATAGCCTAGGGCAACACCCTAGGTTAAGAGCCTATACGAAAACGGGATAATCGGCTGCAAATCCGCCCTTTTGGTCAGGTTTTCCACTTTTTATCAACACACGCCCGCTATTCGCCTTAAAAAACCGGAAAACCTGCCTCAAAATAGCGCATTTTCGCTTCGATCCTCCATCTTTGTATAGGCTCTAAACAGATAGAAGAGACTCAGCCCTGAAAGGGCGACATAAAACGCCATGCCGCCTTTTATTGCACCCTTTCAGGGCTGGGTGGATATCATCGACCACACCCAGGGCGTTGCCCTGGGCTATAGAGATACCGCCCCGTTGGGGCTAAAAACCCTTCACTTAAATGGCAGTGACTCTACTGGGTGGCATCACTATAGAGACAATAAATCAGTGATACGATAGACCTGTCAGGTCTTAACCACGATGCTCCAGTACCACTGAAATATTATCCCTATACGTCACTTCAAGTATGAGGCAATGGCAGTTTTTTTGGTGCTTGAGTGTATTTCCAAGCGCAAAATGGAGCTTTTGCGTCACGTTGGCATATTCATGCAAACTATTTTGAAAAACCCTTAAAGTTGTCTGATAATAATAGACTTGTCCGGGTTTAAACGTCGTAGCGAAAAGCAGCGGGATTGAGTGGTTTTTTTCGTTCATTTGAGGCGAATAGTCATTCTATTGAACGAAAATGAACGGGGAAAACCACCCATATCCGCTGTTTTGCAGTCGGTGTTTTAAACCCGGACAAGTCTAATGATTGTGCTGATGTATACAGCGTGAAATAAACACACATATTTCATTTTTTCTATCCTATGCAAACCCCTTAGTGACTAGGCTCTGTTGACTGTGCAGCAGACGAACAATAGCTATTATTAGCCCAGCAGCCAGTCTATGATGGTTGGCTTGCATATTTATCACAGCAAAAAAATCTCTTTTATCAACGTCCACCACACCTCACTGCTTATAAAACTTTCAGGAACGTCTTATGTTCAAACCCCTGCCTTATTTTCTCTGCGCTGCATTATGTCTACACACCGCGATGCTCAGCGCCGCTGAACGTGTTGAACTCAAAGTGGGCTATCTTCCCATTCTTGACCATCTCCCCTTACTCGTCTCACATGCCCAAGATAACGAGCATTTTCAACACATCAGCATCCAACCCAAATTATTTAAATCTTGGCGCGAAATGGTCGGTGCACTGGATGCAGGCGTCATCAACTCAGCTTTTATTCTCTCGCCTTTAGCCATGAATTTGTTTAATCAAGGCATGGATATTCGCACCATATTATTAGCTCACAGAGATGGCTCAGCAATCACCGTCAAACACGGCTCAGCGATTAAAAATGCAGCGGATTTACGCGGTAAATCAATTGCTATTCCCTCCAACAAAGCCACCCACACCGCATTACTCGATGCCTATCTGAAAACCGCAGGATTAACCTTAAAAGATGTGACTACCAAAGTGATTGCCCCACCTCATATGCCTTTGGCGATGAGTAAAGATCGTATTGATGCGTTTATTGTGGCAGAACCTTTTGGGGCAAAAACTCAACATGATGGTTTAGGACAAATTCTGGTGCTCACCAAAGAGATTATGAATGACCATGTTGAATGTATTGTGGTGGTAAAACACAATGTTTTACAACAACAAGCCCTCGGCATTCAAGAGTGGGTGAATAGTTTGATTAAAGCAGGGCATTTTATCGATCAAGATAAACTAGAGAATAATTCCAAAGAAGTGGCACGCCTCACCGCCAAAAAATATTTCCCACATAATGAAGAGACCGTGCAATTAGGATTGCAAAATCCTAAAGATCGCATTTCATTTTCCAACCTTAATCCTCAACTTCAGGATGTACAAAAAATTGTTGATATTTCAATCGCAGCCGGTTTGATGAAACAGATTGATTTAACCCAGTTTATTGATGCACGCTTTTACCAAACTGCCATTTCTCAAGAACACCATTAATAAATCAATAAGGAGCTGACTTCATGAACATTCGCGCCAAACTATTACTCAATGGTTTTATTGTCCTCGCCTCTTTGCTATTGGTCGGCGGCATTGGATACTTCTACACTCATCAAGTAGCACAGGTCTCCATGACCTTAGTCGATAAAAACGCAGACCCGATACTAAAAGCCGATAGCTTAGATAAAAAAATCTGGGAAAGTTGGCAGCGTTTAATCGTGCATACAGGGATTGTTCAATGGGATGAAATGCTCAAACTAGAAACTGAATTTCATGAACTAGAGCAACATATCGAAGAAGAATACCAAGTGCTTTATAAAATGCATGAAACCTTTGAAGATTTCAGTCTTTATAAGCAAGATTTAATAGCATTTAACACACCTTGGCAGGCTTACCGAAAAAAAGGTGCGCAGATTTTAGAAATGAGTAAAGACTATACCAAAGGCGATGCCATGCAGGCGATTTTGAAAAAAGCTCGCCCAGAGTTTAATCAGATGCGTCAGGTATTACATAAAATCGTTGAAAAACATACGCATCACATGAATGAATTACGTACAGTCGCGGTTAAAGCTCAAAATGATAGCAACTGGATGATTATGGGCTTAACCGCATTAGTCAGCATTCTCACGCTTTCATTCATGTTCTTTATGGGGCATGGCATCGTGCAACGGATTAACGGTGCAATGGACACCACACGCCGCATCAGCGAAGGCGATCTCACCACAATCATTGAATATAGTGGAAAAGATGAAATCAGCCATTTGCTCAAAGCCATGCACAATATGAGTGAAAAATTACGCAACATTCTGTCTGAAGTGCGTAATAAAGCCATGATGCTGTCTTCTGCGGCAGAAGAACTCAGCGGCACTTCACAACACATGAGCCAAGGTGCTACAGAACAAGCAGCAGGGGTGGAAGAAACCACTTCATCCTTAGAACAAATGACGGCTTCGATTGAATCCAACACCTCCAGTGCAAGAAATACAGATCGCTTAGCACAGCAAGCTGCACGTCAAGCTGAAACAGGTGGGGAAGCCGTGACTGAAGCCGTACAAGCCATTCGTCAAATTACGGATAAAATTGGCGTGATTGAGGAAATTGCTTACAAAACAAGTTTGTTAGCCTTAAATGCTGCTATTGAAGCAGCGCGTGCAGGTGAGCACGGACGTGGATTTGCCGTAGTCGCCTCTGAAGTACAAAAACTCGCAGAAAACAGCCAAAAAGCTGCGCAAGAAATTAGCGCTTTAGCCACTGAAAATTTACGGGTGGGAGAACAAGCGGGAGAATTGATTGAAGCGCTTTTGCCAGATATTCAAAAAACCTCAGAACTGGTCAAAGAAATCGCCGCAGCCTCAGAAGAACAAGCTGGTGGGGTGGCGCAAGTCAATAATGCCATGTTGCAATTAGATCAAGTGTCACAACAAAACGCTTCATCGGCAGAACAACTCTCCGCTACAGCAGAAGAAGTTAGTGGTCAAGCCACTCATTTACAGCAAGTGATAGAGTTTTTCCGTCTACCCAATGAACCTTCTCGGACTAAAATTTAGTCGATGTGTGTCCTCGTTCCCATGTTCAGTGCCGCTCCTGCGGCACGGGACGCGGAGTCTCCCCGTCGGCATTCCCACGGAGAGAGGCTGTAAAAGAACTCCCTCCAAGTTATCCTATACACTCATCATAATATTTTGCAAAAGGTAAACAAAGCCGATGTCCTCACGCCGTTACAAACTAG
>JADGEH010000086.1 GCA_016744475.1 Thiotrichales bacterium
ATATAAAAGCTTGCAATAAAAAAGAAAAGAGATTAATTTCTCATGAAGAAACCCTGGTAAAAAAAGAACTATCCCACTATAAATATAATTTTTTAAAATTAAAAAAAGAACTAAATGTTTTTGCAAACTATTATGATGATAGGATACAAGATATACGTAAAAAAAGAGATGCTGAATGTCAAAAAACTGAAGATGAACTTTTTGAAAAAATTAACTTTTATCTGGAATCACTTGGATTTCAAGGTTACGATCTAAAATGTGATATTACTAATGAATGGAGGCTCTTAGAAGATAGAAAAAATGAGTTAGAACGTGAATTAACGATTGAAAATAAAGATTTTGATGATATTTTAGAGAAAATTCTTTATGTCATTACGGATTTTATGATATTCAATAGTTACGGTGTTTTTTTCGGAGTTGTTTTTTTATTATCTTTAATTGTTTTTATTTTTACATATTTTTTGTTACAGGTATTTAGTGGGGATACACTTTTATTAAATTTACTTCTAGGTTCAGGTCTAACACTAAAAACTTCATTGTTATTTATTTTGACTGGAAGTTTGATTGAGCGTAGAAAAAAAATTAGATATGCTTCGGCAGCCTTATTATTATTTGATAAAACATACAAGAATACATTCGATTTCATTAAAAAATATGAAGTTCTTGTGAATAAGGTGTTATTAGAAAAAGAAAATGACAAGAATATACAAGCTATACGAGAAAAAATAAATATTGAAAATATTTTGATTTCTAAAAAACTATTAGAAATCAAATTAAACTTAAGTAAAAAAATAGATATGGAAATTCACACCTATAAAACAAGGTATGAAAACATAATAGAAAACATTTGGGTAGAACAGCAGAAAATACATGCTGAAATTGAAGGGCTAAATAGTTCACACAAAAACAATAAATCACTCCTTTTTGAAGAAAAGGAAGAAGTTTTACGTAAAAGAAAACAGGAACTGGTATACAGAAACCTGCAATCAATAAAAACCATCAATACTCTCCAAATAAATTTGCAAACTGGATTGCAAATAGGTTTTATTAAACACCTACATTATTTAAGCATAAAATCTTCAGATTTATCTATGCACTTTTGTAATTGGCATTCAAGCTGGACAACAGAAAAATGGCAAAATCTAATACAACAGACTGTATGTCCTGTTTTACCATTGGGTTTATTCACTTCAAAGTATCAACAATATAGTTTAAGAACCATTGCTCTTTTACCATTTATTAATACAAAATCTATTTTGTATAAACCAGAACTTTTGCATAACTGGTTACTTTCTCAAGCCCAAAATCTAATATTGCGTGTTCTCACCAGCATCCCCGCAGGCAAAGCCAAACTCCTATTACTAGACCCCATCGGTCGTGGTCAAAACGTCGCGCCTTTTTTACACCTCAAAGATTACAAACTCGACGAGTCTTCTAATGAAACCCTTCTCATCGGTTCTCGCGCTTGGACGGAGGAACGCGATATTCAAAAGCAATTAGAAGATTTAACCCGCCATATTGATGATGTGTCTCAAGAGTATTTGCGCAATCAGTTCAAAACTATTGAAGAATTTAACGAAAGTGCGGGCGAGGTGACTGAGCCTTATCGCATTGTGGTGATTATGGATTTTCCTGCGGGTTTTAATAAGGAATCTGCACAGCGTTTGTTAAGCATTGTGCAAAGTGGTGTGCGTTGTGGAGTGTATGCGATTATTGTCACTAACCCCGCGTATCCGATGCCGCATGATTTTAATTTGCGCGATTTAGAACAACTTTGCACCGTGTTGGAGTGTAATGAAAAAGGTTTTGTCTGGCCTGATCCTGAGTTCAAAGATTGTGAATTGACTTTGGATATGCCGCCAGACACTGAGTTGTTTAATCAAATCATTGAGAAAGTCGGGCAAGCGGCGGTTGAAGCGCATAAGCAAGTGGAAGTGCCGTTTGCTAGGGTGTTGGAGCGCAGCCAGTTGACGCAAGCGCAGTGGTGGAGCGGTGACACGGCAGAGAAAATTGAAATTCCTTTAGGGCCGATTGGCGCAAGTAAAATTCAGTCTTTGGAATTAGGTAAAGGCACGGCGCAGCATGTGTTGACTGCGGGTAAAACGGGTTCGGGTAAATCGACTTTGCTGCATGTGTTGATTACAGGCTTGGCATTGCGCTATAGCCCTGATGAAATTCAGTTGTATTTGATTGATTTTAAGAAGGGCGTGGAATTCAAACGCTATGCGGTGAATCGTTTGCCTCATGCGCGGGTGATTGCGATAGAAAGTGAGCGCGAATTTGGTTTAAGCGTGTTGGAAGGGTTGGATGCGGAGTTGAAACGGCGCGGGGATTTGTTCCGTGATGCGGAAGTGGATGGTTTGAAAGCCTATCGACAAAAAGGTACTGAAACGATGCCGCGTGTGTTGTTGCTGGTCGATGAGTTTCAGGAGTTTTTCACTGAAAGAGATGCCTTGGCTTCTAAAGCTGGGCAAATCATGGATCGCTTGGTGCGCCAAGGTCGGGCATTTGGGATTCATTTGGTGTTGGGTTCGCAGACCTTGGGCGGGGCTTATACGTTGGCGCGAACCACAGTGGATCAAATGGCGGTGCGGATTGCTTTGCAGTGTAGCGAGCAGGATTCTCGTTTGATTTTGCATGATGATAATAATGCGGCACGACGTTTGTCACGCCCAGGGCAAGCAATTTATAACGCGGTGAATGGTTTGACTGAGGGCAATAGTCCGTTTCAGGTGGCGTGGTTGTCCGATGAGCAGCATACGGACTATTTACGTGCGGTGCAGGATTTAGCCAAGCAGCAGGGCTGTTTCCCTCCTGCTTTTCAAATGATTTTTGAAGGCAATAAACCTATCGAAATGGAGCAACATGAGGGATTAAAACGCTTATTAAAACAACCTGCGCACACGCAAAATACAACACCTGTGTTGGCTTGGTTGGGTGATCCGGTCGCTATTAAGGACATTACTGCAATCCGTTTTCGTCGTCAAACCGCAAATAATATGTTGATTGTTGGACAAGAGACTGATGCTGCAATGAGTTTATTTATTACTATGATATTGAGTTTGTCTGCACAACATCCAGCGCAAACAGCACAATTTTTTGTAGTAGATTTTAGTGAAGCAGATTCTGCCCAGGCTGAGTATTGGCAAACCTTGTCAAAGTCACAACGACACGGTTTCACTTTGGAACGGCAGCGAAAATTTGCCGAACTTATCCAGACTGTTCATACCGAACTTGAGCAACGCTTAGCACAAGTAGATGAACCAGGCGCATTGAAAGGTAAGCCGACTGTATATTTGCTGATTTATGGCATTCAACGCGCACGGGATTTAGATCAGGATGCGTATCGGGATTATGGTGGTTTTAGCGGTGACGATAAGACTGCGCCCAGTCCTGCAAAACAATTTGCACAGATTTTGAGAGAAGGCTCAGATTTGGGTATTTACACCTTGTTGTGGTGCGATACCAGCAGCAATCTTAATCGACGTTTAGAACGGCAAATGATTAAAGAATTTGATGTGCGCGTGTTGTTCCAAATGAGCAAAGAAGATGCGAGTCCGTTATTGGATGCACCTGGGGCGGCGGCAAACCTAGGTGCGCATCGGGCGTTGTTGTATGACATGCAGGAAGGAACGTTGGAAAAATTTAGACCTTTTGCGCTGCCTAAGCAAGATTGGCTAGGAAAATATATCGCATAGGTCGATACCTATTAAAAAATACATTCGTCATGAATTTTCAATATTTGAAAATGTAAAAAGATTGATGCCTGCCTACGCAAACACATCATCTAAATTGATGCCAATATAAAATTTGTTTTTTACACTCAAGCTGAGTAAAACCTGCCAAAATAGGTTGTTGTATCAGAAGCCGTTTGTGATAAACCCTCTTTTTCCATTTCCAGCGAAGTCTTTCAATATGAGTCAATCCTCCAAATCTCGCCTCACTCCGGGGCATGCGCAACGTGGTGCAGAAAAAACCGCACGTATTCCTATTAAAGTGGTGCCCAGTGAAGGCGCTTTGCCGCGTAAGCCTGACTGGATTCGAGTACGCCTGGATAATCCGGCGAAAATCAAAGCGCTTAAAGCCCGTTTGCGCGAACATCAGTTACACACGGTCTGTGAAGAAGCGGCTTGTCCTAACTTAGGCGAATGTTTTTCAAGCGGCATCGCCACGTTCATGATCATGGGTGAAGTCTGCACCCGGCGTTGTCCTTTTTGCGATGTAGCACACGGACGGCCTGAGCCGCTCAACAGCCAAGAGCCTGAAAATCTGGCTCAAACCATTGCCGCGATGGATTTAAACTATGTGGTGATCACCTCAGTGGATCGTGATGATTTACGCGATGGTGGCGCTCAACATTTTGTCGATTGCATTCGTGCCACACGAGCGCAAGTGCCTCATATTCGGATTGAAACCCTCACGCCTGATTTTCGTGGACGGATGGATATTGCGCTAGAAGTGTTCCATCAAGCACCGCCTGATGTGTTTAACCATAATTTAGAAACGGTGCCAAGACTGTATAAACAAGCGCGTCCTGGTGCGGATTATCAATGGTCGCTGGATTTGTTGAAGCGCTTTAAGCAAGCGCATCCAGAAGTGCCGAGTAAGTCGGGTTTGATGTTGGGATTAGGCGAGACATTAGATGAAGTGGAGCAGGTGCTGCGTGATTTGCGCGCGCATCATTGTGAAATGTTGACTTTGGGGCAGTATTTACAACCCAGTCGCCACCATTTGCCCGTGAGCCGTTACGTAACGCCCGATGAGTTTGAACAACTGGGACAATTAGCCAAAGATTTAGGTTTTACTCAAGTCGCCAGCGCTCCGCTGGTGCGTTCTTCTTATCATGCTGATAAGCAGGCAAGCGGCACGTTTTGAGAGAGTGCGGGGATAACCGTGTTTTAGGCGAGGTTGTCCCTGAAAGTTTTGAGATTAACGATATAAACCATTCGCCATACGATAAAGCCTCTGCGCAGAGGATTCGCCGGTGTGTCCGGTTAAATCCTGGGCTAAATCGGCTAGCTCCTTCACCCGTGACGGGGGTAACACCTGAGCACGCTCGGCAAAGCTGATCACCGCACGTTGCTCGGCTTCGCTGAGCATCATAGGCAAGGCCAAAGGTTCTACATCGGGTAAGCGGGCGTGTCGTGGTGATGGTTTTTTACGTTTTTTGGGTACCGGAGGCAGCTCGTTATATACCACCACCGTACCCGCCGCTAAATCCCCTAAGCGCTGAAAATTTCGCGTGCATAACAGGCTGATAAAACCGAAGCCGTATAAAAACGGCAGGCTGTCCACGCCGCGCAATAGATTACGCAACATCGAACCCGTCCAGCCAATCGGCGTGCCATTGTCATACAACACTTTAAGCCCCATGCGGGCTTTGCCCGGTGTGACGCCCTCCCGGTACACTTCAAACAACACCGGATAAAACCATTCCATGACAAAAAATATCAATAAAAACAAGCCATCGCCTACTTTGCCCCCAATACTCAATAGGGTGAACAACAGCACATACACGATAGCGCGGAAAATAAAATCAATCGCCCAAGCCAGCGCACGCGGCACGGGCCCTGCGATACGCAAAGTGAGTTCTACGCCTTCTGGGGTTTCCAGGATGCGTTGTGTGTCTAATAAAGAGGAGGTCGGCATGTGATGGCGGTGCTCAGAAGATGGGAGGATGATTTTAAATGTCACCACAGAGTCACGGAGAACACAGAGAAACACCTTTAAAATACCACTCAGTGTTCTCCGTGCCTAGTGCTTCGTCAAGCCTACTTTTTAGGGTTGCATTTTTTACCACGGAGACACGGAGAAGGCACAGAGCGCACGGAGAAAGACTTTTAATTTAAGTCACCTCTGTGTCCTCTGTGTCCTCCGTGTCACCTCCGCGCCTCCGTGGTGAAATTTGACCACCTAATTCTTAGAATTGACAAAGCACTATAGGGAACATAAATCAGTTGTGCGACAGACCTGGCAGGTTTCCAAAACCTGCCAGGTCTTGATCACAATGTTCCAGTACAACTGAAATATCGTAGTTTAGAGCCTATACGAAAACGGGATAATCGGCTGCAAAGGCGTAGATTTTGGCCTGTTTTTCTGCTTTTTATCAACAAACAACCCGCTATTCGCCTCAAAACCACACCTTTTCGCTACGACACCTACCCCTCGCAACAAGTCTAATACACCCCGTCACGGAGCTAAGGTCGCTTTGCCTGACTTAAAACTATTAGCGCGGCACAGACAGTTGATTGAAATGTGGACGACAGAAAAGAATCGTCTGGGCAGTCGTGCTGACAAAGCCGTGCGTAAAGATATTGAAGCCCACCTGAAATGGCTCGCAAATGCTATGCTCAGAGATAATAGCCTTGGGAAGATAAATGGGCTTAGCGTCATTGACTTTTGGGAACACAGTTGCTCCGTGGTGAGAAACATCACCCAAAGAATGAAGTATGACACAGCGCTAGGGGGTTATTCAGGCAGCCATTTCCAACCTTCCCACAACACCGGATCAAGCTCAATCATCAGTTGTAATTTGTCTAAATAATCCGCCATCACGGTGGCGACAGAATCCCCTTGTAGAGGATGAATTTCCACTTGAAATTGCCCGCGTCCAGAGCCGCGCACCCAGGCTGCGGCGATGTGAGCTTGTTGTTGCAAAGCCATCGTTAATGAACCTACAGGACAGGCATAACTGCGCCCAAATATCTCAATCGGCAAATCGCGTTTGGAGGCAAATGGGCTGGGGTAATCATTTGCACTCACCACAATATCGCCTTGGTTTAATGCCTTATATAAGGCACGCATAGAACTCACGGGGGTTTTATCACCCACAATTAAATATTCTCCGCCATGAAAACAACTGGAGCAATCTTGATGAAAATCATCAGCGACTTGGGACATGTACGGATAGAGTGGATTAGCACGATAATCCAAAGCCACCATGTGGGTTCTATATCCTAATAACCCCATGATCGCCGTTAAAAAATGCGGATAATGATTGTGATAAGTCATCAACAACAAGCCGCGTCCGTGGCTGACTTGTTCTTTCAGTAAATCTTGTTGAGGTACATGAATATAGCGTCCGATCCATTCCGGTGTCATCTGGCGGTAATAGGTGGATAATAAATCGGCTGTACCGGAATGGCGTAAATAGCGTTGCCATAAAGTATCTAATTCTTGGGGGGAGCAGTCTAAGACGCTGTGCAAACGCTGGGTGACGGTATCGTGCAAGCTGCTATGCGGGCTTAGATAGACTGCGCTACGGGCAGCCAGCGTGGAGGCTAAGGGGATAGGCAGAAGAGCTTGTTGAAATTTTAGAAAATTTAAAAATCGCGTATAACGCTGCGCAAAAGCAGCTAAATCTTGCATGAGAAACCTATAGCGGTGGCTAAAAAGCAGCGTAGCCTACAACATATTGTCAAGATTATGAATAATATGTTCAACGGTGCCCTGCGCTTCAGGGGATATATCAATAAACATAAAGCCGGTGCGATATAAATCAGGGTTAATGGCAATCCAGCGGCTCCGAGCGACAAATTTTAAGGTTTCACTTTTTCCTTCTGCTTCTTTATAAATCAATGCATTGCGTAGGTCTTCTATGCGAATTTGCATGGCATATTTTTTTCCTAATTCAATACATTTTTGGCTAAATAGCATGATACCGCCCGGTGTTATATCAGCGAGATGCCCTAATGGCTCGTCGTTATCTAAATCATAGACGGGCAAAAATAATAATAATTCGCGCCGTTTCGTGCGTCTGCGCTCTTTCATGGGCTGGCTGTCCTTCGTAAGATGTGTCATATGCGTTGTTTTGTATCCGGTGATAAAGATTTTTTTGATAGAAAAAAGGGCATTGAGCGTGAAGTGAACGAAAATATTCAGTGTTTCCCACGCTATGTATACCGTCATTGCGTAACGTCAATTAAATAATACGTATAAATTAAATGAATTGCTTGAGTGATAGCGCCTTTTATTGACACATATAGAATGCAGACATTGGTGTTAGGCTCTTTATTCAGTATTTAAACCTGGATAAACCGCTTTTAATTGGGTTGTTTGCAATAGTGTTGTGTGAGGAGCATCTTGCCTGCCCAGCCCCGCACTTACATGAGTTCATAACCCCACAAAGCAGGAATTACACCAGGATTGAAACCTGGCAAGGTCATTTATAAGGCATAATGCGCTATGGTATAGAACCTGCCTGTCTTATCTCACCGAATGTGACGTGGAAGATATTGGATGTTTACGTTTGTTTCACGCTGTAGATGGGTGATCTAATACAGGCTATGACACAAACACCTAATAGAGTGTGTCGCTTTAGAAGAGCCACAAAGAAGTCCATTTCACGCGATATTTAGACCCTTTCGATGTTTGATAAACTCACTATATCTCTACTGTGTGCCCACCCTTTAACCAGCAAAATAATACCCCTATGGACGATCTCGCTCGTATTTATCTTAATCAACTGATTTTACGCTATCAAAGCCTAAGTCCCGGTTTATTACGATCTCGCAGTCTGCCCAACTTGCCGCTGCATGAGGTGTATGTCCCTTTAACGCTTCGTGTGGAAGCGGGATTGGCGGATTTACCCGATACCGGACATACCGAAGCCGATAACTTACAACAGCCCTTTAGTGTGCAAGCCAATGTTGAATCACATCTGGAATTACACGCTCGTGAACGTTATCTGGCTCAAAGTGAAGCGGGTCTGAGCATTGATATGTTGTGGAAGCGCGGTCAACAATGGGTTTTACTAGGCGCACCCGGAGCGGGCAAAACCACTTTGCTGCATTACCTGAGTTTGACCCAAGCGCAAAACATTTATAACGGTAGCGAGGGACATTTTCCGTTGTACATCAGTTTGGAAAGCTTTGCCCGTTGTTGGCAAAACCATCCTGAGTGGACATTAGAGCAAGCCATGTGGCGGTATTTGCAACAATGGGGGCCGGTGACTCGTTTTACCGAGCCAAAGCAGCAAGAACAACTGTTTGCATACATTGAACACGCTCTGCAACACCGCATGGCATTATTACTATTTGATGGCTTAGACACGATTCATGATGCCATCTTGCGCCAGCGTAGCAGCTTAGCCATTGATGCCTTGTTAGATACTTACCCCGGCAATCGTTGTTTGATTACCGCACGCCCGATCAGCTATCAACCGGGTTTACTCGGACATAGTTTCCGCACGGCGGCTTTAGAACCGTTTAATCCGCGCCAAATCCATCAATTTTTTCAACAATGGCTACACGCCATCGAAAAACAAAAACACAACCCACTAAAGCCCGCCGATGCGTCAGCAGAGCGTCAAGTATTGCAGCAAGCCAGTGCTTTTGTGAATCACTTGGAACAAAAACCGACCATTAATGCCTATTTACGCAGTCCTTTACTGTGTACGTTGACGGGATTAATCCAACAACAACTAGGCGATTTACCCGAACATCAAGCCGATCTATATCGTTTATACATTGATGCTTTTATTAAACACTGGCTGGTGTTGCTGCCAGACAATGACGAAGAACCGCCGCTGAGCAGCACAGAATTGCATCTTCTGCTAGAAGACATCGCCTTATATTTTCAAGAAAGCTGTGCTGATAACCGCAGTCATAAAAATATTATTTTACAAGTCGTGCAAATGTCACTCAAGCAACAAGCGCAGTCTGATGAAGACGCTTCCAGTGCGCCAGTGATGAATGCACCAGAGCGCGAGGCCGCCTTATTATCGCCGCTTGAATCCCCCTCAAACACATCACCCGTGTCACAAAAAATGGCGCAATTCCAATATTTATTGTCTTTGGATACAGGCTTATTAATTCATCATGGCAACGAAGAATACGGTTTTTTTCATTTAGCCTTTCAAGAATATTTAGCCGCCTGTGCCATGACCCGCAGCCCCTTACAAATTGATCATTACCTGCGTTTGTATTTATTTAATCCGCATTGGCAAGGCATTATCCGTCTTGCCGCCGCGCATCAAGGCATGTTGAATGAATCCTTGGGCAGCAGCTTTATCAGCATGTTGCAGCGCTATCCGCATACCCGCGAAACCGATATGCACTACACCTTTCGCATTGCTTTTTTATGTCTGCGCGATATTCAAGTCTCCTCACAAACCGCCGATCAAATGCTACAAACCGCCGTGCATTTGTATTTAACCCAACCCGTATTACAGCCTTCACTCAATCGCTTACTGAAAAATGTTGAAGGCGTGAGCTACAGCCCGCAAGCCATCACCCCCTTATTTGAAAGCTTGCAACACCCAGAACCTGCGGTGCGTGCGAACACCGCTGAAGTGCTGGGGCATTTAGGCGATCAGCGCGTGTTGATGGCCTTGAAAACACTGCTGCAACACGATGAATATGCCTTGGTACGTAGCAAAGTGGCAGAAGCCTTGGGACATTTTCAAGACCCTGACAGCGTACCCTTGCTGCTGAATGTCTTAAGCCATGATAAAAGTTTTGTGGTGCGTCATTACTCGGCACGCACCTTGGCTAAAATCGCCGCTGACCAAACCCTGCCCAATCTATTGCAACATGCAAAAGACGCAGAACCCGTGTTGCGTTCACGCATGATTGAAGCGCTCGGTTATCTAGGCGATAAAACTGCGATGCCGTTATTGCTCGACAGCCTGCAACAAGACCCGCAAGCCTCCGTGCGTTGGCGTGCCGCAGAAGCTTTAGGCCATTTAAAAGATGCCTCAGCGTGCGATGCCTTATTATTCTGTCTTAAACAAGACCATGATCCGATGGTGCGAGGGCGTGCGGCGGAAGCACTGGGCTATTTCAAACAAAGCAATGTGGTGACGGGCTTATTAGATGCTTTAGCCCTCGATCATTTCCCCGCCGTGCGCTGGCGGGCGGCAGAATCTTTAGGCTATTTACAAGATGACACAGCGCTGCCCACGCTACGCCGTATTTTGCGTAACGATGTGGACAACGCAGTGCGTTGGAGTGCAGCACAAGCTTTAGGACAAATCAAAGATCGAGAAGCGGTAGAAGATTTGATCGCCACCTTACGTGAAGATTTTGACCCCAATGTGCGTTGGAGCGCGGCAGAAGCATTAGGCCATTTACATGATGACAGCGCGGTAGAGTCATTACTTAAAGTCTTGAAATATGAGCGTTATCCACTGGTGCGCAGCAAAGCCTGCGAAGCATTAGGGCGCTTGCGCGATATGTCTGTCACCCCCGAATTACTCAGTGTATTGCATGAAGCCCCAGAGCCGACCGTGCGAGCGCACGTTGCAAAAGCCTTGGGTTTTTTACAAGACCCGATGGCACTCACGCCTTTAATGAGCATTTTGCGTGAAGATGAAGACACCCATGTGCGCTGGAGTGCCGCCGATGCTTTAGGCCATCTAAAAAACCCTGCTGCTATTCCCGCTTTGCTGGCGACGTTACGCGAAGACAAAGAACTCAGCGTGGCGTGGCGTGCCGCACAAGCGCTAGAACTGATTGATGTGGGGTGCTTGTTGTAAATCTTGCTGCGGCAACCATCCGCTAACGCTCAAGCTTCCCGATGCTGATGAATCCATTCCAGCAGTCGGTCATAGTCATAATGATCAACCCAATTTTCCATGCACGCCCCCAGTGCCGCATCTTGCTGTTTAATATGGGTTAATAACTCAAAAATATGCGTCCGCTGTCCTTCTATCAAGGCCTGTTCCAAATGCTCTAAATCCTTGGCTGACAAGGACACCGGAGGCGGAGAGGGTGGCGTGTCTGGCTGTTGATACACCCACTGTAGGGATAACACGGTGTCTAAGGTCTGTAATAAAATATCGCTGCTAATGGGTTTAGTGATATGCGCACAGCATCCCGCAGACAGGCTTTCAGTGCGATCTTCTTCAAAGGCTCGCGCACTCACGGCGATGACTAAGCGATTATGCGGGCTTTTGCGTTCCAGAATGTGCCGCGTAGCGGTTAAGCCATCGACTTCTGGCATAACTAAATCCATAAAAATCACATCAAACACCTGTTTTTCCGTCACCGCCAAAGCCATATCTCCATCATTAGCTTCAGTGACTTCAAAACCTATAAAGTGCAATAACTTACGTAGCACTAGACGGTTAATGTCCAGATCATCCACCACCAGCGCCTGTAACGCACGGGTCTCTCCATCTAAACGTTGATAACCTTCGACTTTAGCAAAAGAGGGGGGAGATTTTTGGAGGGATGCCTGCTCTTGGAGTATAGGCAATGGCAGTTTAACTTTAAAACAACTCCCTACGCCCACTTGGCTACGCATACCTATCACTCCGTCCATTTGCTGCACTAAGTGGCGAGTGATGGCCAGTCCTAAGCCCGTACCTTGTTGTTTATATTGATCATGACCCGATTGTCTGAAGGGTTTGAAAATCTCATCATATGCGTTTGCAGGAATGCCGATGCCTGTGTCTTTCACTTGAATGATTAATTCATCGTCTTGGTAATCCGTGTCTAAACACACTTCCCCTTGTTCAGTGAATTTCATCGCATTACCCAGCAAATTCATACAAATCTGGCGTAAACGCTTTTCATCCACTTTAATTCTTGAGGGCATATCTTGTGTATCGTGATAATGAAACAGGATGCCTTTGTCTTGTGCGCGTACATTAAACACCTCGCTCAGTTCTGCAAAAAAACGTTTGAGTTCACAGGGATGGGCATTTAATTCAAAACGCCCCGCCTCAATTTTTGACAAATCCAACACATCATTAATCAGCGTTAGCAAATAATCACCACTGCGTTTAATGGTGGTGACGCTACGTTGTTGTTCTGTATCCAGGTGAGAATCACGTTGCAGAATTTGCGCATAGCCCAATACCGCATTTAGCGGCGTGCGTAATTCATGGCTCATATTGGCAAGAAAGGCGCTTTTTGCACAATTTGCAGCTTCAGCCGCTTGACGCGCATGAATGAGTTCTTGCTCGGCCTGTTTGCGCTCGGTGACATCTAAAATGAAACCGTTCCAAATCACTGTTTGATGGGGTTTACGAGGATTTTGGCGAGCACTTAGTTCAATCCATTTATGCCGTCCTGACGGCGTAATAATGCGTACTGTATGGGATAAATCAGTGCCGTGTATTAAAGCTTCTTGTTCAGTGTCCTGCCATTCAGTGAGATCGTCAGGATGTATCATATTCAAAAACACTTGAATCTCATCCAGTATCAAACTTTGTTCGACTTCAAAAATATCTTTACAACGTCCGCTAAGATAAGAGAAATGAGCGATCTTCTGATGATCAGGCAAATATTCATATTGATACATCACACCCGGCACATGGTCAGCAATATTTTGTAAACGCTGACTCATCTCATGCAATTGCAGCTCAGTTTGTTTGCGCTGAGTCATTTCGTGAGCCATGCGACGGTTTGAATACAGCGTAGCCACCAGCAATAAGACGACTAAAAATAAGCCGCTCCAAATGCGATAGTCCAGCGTCATTTGGGCAAACTCAAACGTGTAGTGCGTCACGCATGAGATTAAACACGTACCAATAATGAAGCTACCTAACAGCGTTTTATAATTTATCTTTATCATCAATGCTTACTCTTACAGCCTGTCAGCAGTTACAATGCGTGGTTTTTAATTTTAGAGTCTAGGCGAAGATAACCTTTGCAGTCGATGTTCCTGATTAGACTCTTTAAGAATATACCTAACTTTTTGCGGAGGTTTAGCGATGGGGTATCTTGACCAACTCAAACAGCAAGCGGCTCAGGTCAAAGCCAAAGAAATGGCTGAAGGACGCAACGAAGAACAGTTGCAGGATAAATTTGATCATGCCGTCTTGCCCACTATGCATAAGCTGCATCAGTACATGCATGAAATGACGCAACAGCTTAACTACATCAAACCCGATACCACGGTCAGTTATGAAGTGGAGGGTTATGGCACGTTTAGAGATTTAGCGCAAAATGAATATATTTTGGGCAGCTATGATAAGGAAAAACATTCTTTTTTCGTGCGTATTTTTTGTCATGCACCGCACAAAGTGCGGTTTGACATTCCAAATCAGACACAAGCAGAGAAACAAAAAGAATATCTGTGGAAAAATAACATCCCCTTTAAATGGGGACAAACGACCGATAAGCGTCAGCGTTTTATAAAAGCCGTGTTCGAGCTGAAAGGCGAGATCATTATTGAATTCACCTTTTCAGCCGATTATGACCGCTCAGCGATTAAATTAAATGCACGTAATTTTGCCGAATTGGGGCAAAAAGACTACATCATCCCGCCGGAGAAGGTCACTGATGAGTTCCTCGATAAACTGGCGATGTACATCACTCGTGCCACGACTGAAGCCATCTTAAAACCTTATGAAGTCGGTTCAATTTGGGGCACCATCAATAATGATCCCAAAGAAAAACTGCGTCGAAAAATTCTTGAAGAACAACAGGCATCTACCTCACCAGCGGCTCCCCCTCCTCCCAAAACAGCGCCTAAAGTACCACCCAAAAAACCAGCGCCCAAGCCGAAAAAACCAGGTTTATTAGGCAGTTTGTTCGGCAAAAAATAATGTCAGTCCCTTCTCTTTCTGCGGCTTTAATACAACATGCCAGCGTGGCAGATGTGTGTGCCAACCAGGCCTCCACCGAAGCGGGCATACGCCAAGCCGCCTCCCAAGGGGCGCAACTGGTCTTGCTGCAAGAGCTACACACCTCGCCCTATTTTTGCCAAACCGAGCAGCCTGATCGATTTGATTTAGCCCACAGCATTCCAGGCGTACACACCGACTGGCTAGGCGCTTTGGCGGCAGAATTAAAACTCGTCATTGTCGGTTCCTTATTTGAAAAACGTGCGCCGGGTTTGTATCACAATACCGCCGTCGTCTTAGAGCGGGACGGACAACTGGCGGGGCGTTATCGAAAAATGCATATCCCCGATGATCCCGGTTTTTACGAAAAATATTATTTCACCCCTGGCGATCTTGGCTTTCAGCCCATTCAAACCTCCGTGGGGCGTTTAGGCGTGTTGGTGTGTTGGGATCAATGGTTTCCTGAAGCGGCCCGTTTAATGGCATTAGCGGGTGCAGACATCTTGCTCTATCCCACTGCTATTGGTTGGGATCAGCAAGACAGTAGTGACGAGCAACAACGTCAGTTTGAAGCTTGGCAAACCATCCAACGCGCTCATGCGATTGCCAATGGCCTGCCTTTATTGAGTTGTAATCGCTGCGGTTTTGAAGCCGATCCATCAGGCTGTTCAGCAGGTATTCAATTCTGGGGAGGGAGTTTTGCTGCGGGCCCTCAAGGTGAGATGCTGGCTCAAGCCAGCCAAGAAGCCGCCGCCGTATTAATGGTTGAATTAGATTTACAACGCTGCGAGCAAGTCCGGCGTGTATGGCCTTTTCTGCGGGATCGGCGCATTGATGCGTATGAGGGTTTACTGCAACGGTTTGGTGTTTAAGAGCCTATACGAAAACAGGATAATCGGCTGCAAACCCGCCCTTTTGGTCAGGTTTTCCGCTTTTTTTCGTTAAATAGCGCGCTATTCGCCTTAAAAAACCGAAAAACCTGCCTCAAAATAGCGCATTTTTGCTTCGATTCCTCATCTTCGTATAGGCTCTAAGTGGCGGCAGGGATAACCCTATTTTGTGGCACAACTTAGCAGGTGTGCGTTTGCCACAAAAAACGTGCTTGCGATTAACCTTGCAAGATACTTTATTAAGCGATAATAGTTGTTATTCAAAAGCCATTATTGCCAGCGGATTATGGACAATCCTGGTGCTTCAATGCAGTTTTCTTTTTCTTTGCGTTAGCCTTACCATCTGGCGTTACTCTGTGTAAGCAATAAAAATTCATTGTCGCCAAAGAGTTTTTAACTTCGTAGAGGGCAGTCTTAACATGGACTGTCTGAAAACAGAATGGATACCCACATAATAATATTCTTATCAAATCCACATTGAAAATAGTCTTTTTAGTATTGATTTGACGTTATGTAAGCTTTTTTATCACGCATAATTCAATCTGAGTTTAGTATCCACTTCTTTCAGCACTTTAAAGTAAAGAATTGAAAGTCAGTCTAACGTATCCCCTTAATCTCTGGAGAGAACCATGAGTCAATCATCATTGGAAAAATCTGTAGAAGTCTTAGTCATTCAATTGAAAAACAGCGAGCAACGTTACCAACGTTCACAACGTCAATTCAAGTTTATGAGCATCGTGTTTGGGCTTTTTATGCTAAGCGCTGTGGTGTTTTCATTTTTACGTGTGGATGTTATCGAAGCAGCAAAAGCAGAAGAACAAGCTAATGTTTTAGGTTTACTTGGAGGGGATATTAAAAACTTGAATATTATTTTAGAGAAAATGGCCTTGTTATTAAAAGCAGCGACTTCACCAAAAGCTAAAATAGCCATGGGAAAGGTGGATGATATTATTGTCAATACCGATACTTTGCTACGGCAAGCAATGTCTGATAAAACATCTATTGTGGGTACTTTAGAAAGAGTTTTTGGGGATGTAGATGATATGGCGACATATATGAAAACCATGAATCACAATATGTATTCCATGAGTAGTAATATGTACATTATGTCAGCCGATATGCATCGTATGTCTAGCGCAGCTACACCCGCGATGGGACAAATGAGTGATTTTATGAGCGTTATGCCAAAGCCATAAGCACATAGTAAGCCGTCAAAGATGCGGTTCATACCGCATCTTCTCCTTCCCCTCGCAACAAGCCTAATAGGCTGTCTTATAGCCCATCAATTCAACAGCAGCATTAAAAAAAACCTTTTTCATTATCTCTAATGATTTCTCTTTTTTTTATTCACCAACCAGTCAATCAATGTGGACTCAGGAATAATGACAGCACATCTTAAAGTCATGTTACTTATACCCGCTTATAAACCCGATCATCGCTTGTTAAATTTAGTGGATGAATTGCTTGTTCTTGATAAAAACAATATCTTTCATGAAATTGTCATTGTAAATGATGGGAGTGCCCAAGCTGAGTATAATATTTTTGAAAAACTCACCGCCAAAAATAAAGTCACGGTGCTGTCTCACGCTGTTAATCTAGGAAAAGGGGCTGCATTAAAAACAGGGTTTAATTATCTTTTATTTAAAGATAAGAAACTGCCTATTATTACGGCTGATGCAGATGGACAGCATCGTTCAAAAGATATATTAAATATGGCTCAACAAGCCGTGAAGATGCCGGGTAAATTGATTTTAGGCGTGAGAACCTTTCACCAAAAAATTCCATTAAGAAGTTTAGTAGGTAATCAATTGACACGTTGGGTTCTACGCTTTTTAACAGGATTAAATCTTAGCGATACACAAACGGGCTTACGAGCATGGCCTCCTAAATTAGCTTTAGAGTGTTTGAAAATCCCCATCAATGGCTATGATTTTGAAACTGAAGCTCTTGTCCGTACACCTACATTATTGGAAGGGTCATCATCTATTGTTCAAATCCCTATCGAAACTGTTTATGAAGACAATAACAAAACCTCTCACTTTAATCCGCTGTATGATTCTATGCGAATTTATTTTGTGTTTATTCGTTATTGTGGAGCAGGATTAATCACAGCCTTAGTGGATAATATCGTGTTTATTACAATGTATTCCATATTGGGAGAAATACTATTAAGCCAAATCTTTGCACGCAGCAGTGGTGCATTAATCAGTTTTTATTTATCAAAAAATATCGTATTCCAAAATCATGATAATTATTTATATCCCATATTAAAGTTTTTCATTCTAGTGATTTTACTAGGGTTTATTTCATATATGATGATTAATGTGTTAGTGGTGAATTTTGGTATGAATGTCATTATGGCAAAAATACTCGCTGAATTAATCCTGTTTATTGCCTCATTTTCAATACAACGTAGTTTTATTTTTTAAATTCTGGAAGCATTCATATGGATACCCTTTATTTTGTTCTTAGCCATTATTTTTTCTTAGCTATATTGGCTAGCATTTCTTATATCTTGGGAAAAGGTGTCTTAAAAAAAATAACGCCTTTAAATACATCTGGAGCTATTTTCCTTTATACCGCTTTCGGTATAGGTATGATTATTTTAATATTATTTATACTGGCAGCATTACAAATTTTCAGTCTTTTTTATATAGCCTTAGTGATGACTCCTATCACACTATTTTTCTTAATGAAAATAGGCTTAAAAGAATTGAAGCATGAGTTTGCTAAGTTTTATATACATTTCAAACATCTTTATAAAGAAAACTGGACTTGGCTTTTTCCTTTATCTTTATTAATAGGCATAGCTATTATCCTATTACCTTTATCGCCGCCACAAGCCTGGGATGAAACGGCATATCACCTAGCCTATGCAAAAAATTATGTTGAACATCAAGGTCTATCCGTTAATCCTTTTTTACGTTACCCATTGAATGCGCATAATTACATTTTGCTCTATTCATTATCATTAATGGCTTACGATGATGTATTAGCGCATATATTTCACGCTTTTGCAGGCCTTTTAACGGCTTTAGGAATATACAGTTTAGGGAGTTTATTGGGTACAAGAAAAATAGGAGCTATTGCGTTCATTCTATTTATATCAACACCTGTTGTACATGGTTTAATGAAAACCGCATTTATTGATTTAGGGCTATGTTTATTTGTGTTTTTAAGCCTTTATAGTATTGTTTGCTGGGATAAAACTAAAGAACCTTTATATTTATGGGTGGCTGGCATCAGTATTGGCTTAGCGATTGGGACAAAATACTCTGGACTCTTTTATCTTTTTATCACGGCTGTTTTTCTTATTACTTATACCCCTAAAATAAAACACCTATTCTACTTTCTCGGCATAAGTTTATTAGTGGGTTCTCCTTGGTATATTAGAAATCTATTCATTGCGGGTAATCCCATCTCACCTTTTGCTAGTGAGTTTTTAGGCTATTGGATATGGGATAAAGAGGATTTGATGGGACAAAAAAATGAACTTTCAGGCTATGGTCTGGAGAAAAATATTTTAAACTTTGTTCTATTACCTTGGTATTTGATAGTTGAGCCTGATCGGTTTAGAGAACATATATCGCCGCTATTACTCTTATGCTTTCCCTTATTACCCTTGTTTTTTTACTTTGAGCGACAGAAAAGAAACCTGCTCATTTATTTGTTGATAGCAATAATCGCTTGGTTTTTAAGTAGTCAATTAGTACGTTATTTGCTGCCTATCATCCCCATCATGTCAATATTATCAGCCTTTGTTATCGTCTATTTGTTTCACCTATTTTCATCTAAAATAAAAATATCTCGACCTCATGTTTTCAGAAAAATAAAGCTGAACAAAACGATTTATAGCTTATGTGTAACAGCTTTCATCTTTATATTATTAATCTTTGCTATGCAAAAAAAACCAATACCTGTCAATGCAGAGATGAGAGAAAATTATTTAAGTCAAAAACTAGCGTATTACGATCTTTTTCAAGCCATCAAAAAATACCCAGAGATGAGAAGTTATCAACTCGGCTTTGAAGAGGGCTTTTACTATGCGAATGGATTAATGATGGGAGATTGGTTTGGTACTGCTCGCTACAGAGACACGTTAAAGTATAGTCACGATATTGAAGCACTGAGAGCGCATTTTGAAAACCTAAATGTTCATTTTCTTCTTGTCAATAAACAACGAGAACCATTTAAGCAATTTTATATTGATACACAGACTGTCTTAAAAGAATACCGTGTTTTTGAAAACCAACACGGCATTATTTATCAGTTATCTTTGTAAATATTCATGAGAGATAACAACACTCTAAGCCGTGCTATTTCTAAAGCACGTAGCAGGTAGGGCGCATAGGCTTTGCGAGACTGTGAAAGTATTCAATTCCAGTGGTTATCTGCAACGAAGAATCAATAACTTACATGCGAAAAATCACTAAAAAATAGCTGTTTTTAGAATACTTTCACAGCCTCCTTTGCCGTCATGCGCCGAATGTTTCCCAAATGGCAGATGGGCACGCTATCGCTTAGCCCATCCTTGTATCTTGATTCCCATGTTAAAAACATCATTTTTTCATAAGAAAAACTCATCAAAGTAAACTGTAGTGAACGGGGAAGCCGTCCCATCCTGAAGCCCAGAGCTTGTATGTAGAGTGGCTCCCCACCCTCTTCACCTATGCCGTAGAGTATCCGAGGCCTTAAAGCCACTGCTTTCTGAACCGGTCTCTACAAGGATGGTCAGTGACGTGTCAGGGTTGGGGCACCGTTAATAATGATACCGTTTTGATAAACAACCACCCGCTAAAAGACGGGTGGGTTAGAGAGTTTGGCGGCTGAAAGCCGGGATACAGGGCGGACAAGCCCTGTTATTTTCGTTTGTTACT
>JADGEH010000087.1 GCA_016744475.1 Thiotrichales bacterium
GAGGACATCGGCTTTGTTTACCTTTTGCAAAATATTATGATGAGTGTATAGGATAACTTGGAGGGAGTTCTTTTACAGCCTCGACACTTGGGAACGAGAGAAAACAAGGAGGGGCACGATAATAGACACGATGATGGGCACGCTGCGCTTTGCCCATCCTACAAGCCCATCCTACAGCGCATTGGACTCATGCCGCCCCTTCCTCATCCCTCTGCGCTGCCAATTGTTCCCAAACATCCAAACCTGTCTTGCCGCCTAGTTGCTTGCCAATACTCTCCAACGCCTGCAAAACCTGCGCATAGCCTATGCGTTTGGCCAGCACATAGGCTTGCGTCATCCGCGCCAACCCCTCTTGTTGTGAACCTTGCTCAAATAACATCACACCCCAGTTAATCAAACCACCACACACCCCCGCACCATCGCCGATATCTTGTCTTATCGCCAGCGAGCGTTGCAAGAAGTCGAGCGCGGAGTCATAGTCGCCCCGTGCTTTGAATATTAGAGAAATATTGTTGAGCGTGGTGCCCTCGCCGGATTGATCGCCGATGTCCTGAGCAATCATCAGCGCGCGTTGCAAGTAGTCGAGCGCGGAGTCATAGTCGCCCCGTGCGTCATAGATTTGAGAAATATTGTTGAGCGTGGTGCCCTCGGCTGATTGATTGCCGATGTCCTGAAAAATGATAAGCGAGCGTTGCAAGAAGTCGAGCGCGGAGTCATAGTCGCCCCGTGCTTTGAATATTTGAGAAATATTGTTGAGCGCTCTGCCCTCGCTGGATTTATCGCCGATGTCCTGAGCAATCACCAGCGCGCGTTGCAAGTAGTCGAGCGCGGAGTCATAGTCGCCCCGTGCTTGGAATATTTGAGACATATTGTTGAGCGTGGTGCCCTCGCCGGATTGATCGCCGATGTCTTGTTGAATCGCCAGCGCGCGTTGCAAGTAGTCGAGCGCGGAGTCATAGTCGCCCCGTGCGTGAGCTATTGTTGCCATATTGTTGAGCGTGGTGCCCTCGCCGGATTTCTCGCCAATGTCTTGTTGAATCGCCAGCGAGCGTTGCAAGAAGTCGAGCGCGGAGTCATAGTCGCCGCGAGCTTTGAATATTTGAGAAATATTGTTGAGCGTGGTGCCCTCGCCGGATTTATCGCCAATATCTTGTCTTATCGCCAGCGAGCGTTGCAAGAAGTCGAGCGCGGTGTCATAGTCGCCGATGTAGTAATAAACCCTTCCTGCCTGATTCAATACATCCCCTTGTAACTTCGGTGTTTCCGCCTTGAGCAAATCCGGCAGCCAGTCTTGAACAAAGGGATGATATAAGCCCTTTCTTAGGAAATATTCCACCAAGTGATCCATAGCAAACACCCGCGCCGCTTCAAATGCTTGTGCGGCTTGCAAAGCTTGATGGGTGTTTAAAGCCTGGTCTAAGGTTTTATGGTGATGCTCAAACACAAACTGCTGATACTCAGCCGCGAGTTGATAAGTCGGCAGCGCGGGGCGTAAGCCTTGGGCGTGTAGCCAATCACTGACTTGTGGGGCGCATTGATAATGCGGCGCTTGTTCGGTGTTGTTGTCGAGTAAGGACACGGCTAATAAGGCGCTGAGCGCGGCGTGTACTTGTTCGTAACTCCAGTCGCCGCAGAGTTTTTGTGCGCCATCGAACAGTACGGGGCTGCTGTAGGCGCTGAGTTTTGCCAGCAGGCTTTGCGCTTCAGCGGGTAAGTGGCTGTACACCAGGGCTATCGCCATGTCGGTTTGCAGTTCTTGCTGGGCGTTGTCCAATCGTGCCAGAAAAGCTTTTTGCTGGTCGGTGTCTAAGTGCGGACTGGCTTTGGCGAAGAATTCTAAACCGCGAAAATTGCCGCCTAATACTGTATACACCTGGCGCAAATGCTCTCGCGCTAAGACTAAACCCCGTTGTTGTACATAGCGCAGGAAGTCGCCATAAGTCGCGGGCTGTAAAGCGTGATGAGCCAGCGGCCAATCAGGTAAGCACCAGCGCGAGGTTAGCAATAAGGGGATGCGCAAACGCTGGGCGCTGGCTATCCAAGCCGCCACCGTGTCGTGTTGCAGCGCGTGGCTGTCGGGGGCTTGCAGGCTTTCTAAGTTGTCTAAGATGAGCAGTATTTTGTCGTGCTGTTTGCTCAGCAGGGTGAGGAATAATTGCGCGTGTTTTTGTGGCGTGTCGCACAGCGGTAATTGGCTGTTGTATTGGCTGGCGAGATCGGGTTCTAGGCTGATTTGGGCTTGAAAAAGGAAGTCTTCCCAAGCGTGATCTTCTCGTGCGCAATAGGCATATAAATGATAGCCCTGCGCTTCTAGCCGTTGGGCTAAATACGCCAGCAAGGCGGTTTTGCCTTGTCCGCCTGCGCCTGTGATGAGCAGTTGCGGCTGCTGTTGTAAGGCTTGCAGCAGGTGATGCCGCTCTTGCCGCCGTCCGATGTAGAGTTCAGGCACGGGAATGCCTGCGATGTTGAGGACTCGGCTGTATTGCGCCTGTGCCTGCATCGGCTGGGCGACAAAATCCCAATCAATCAAAGCCCGCTCTGGAGCATGGCTGAGCAGTTGCGGCAGCGTCCATTGCCCCAGGCTTAAAGTGCTGCACGGGTGACTTTCGCCGTCGCGCCAGGTGGCATCCCGCAAGGGCTGAGTGATTGCCGCCCGCCCTGCTTGCACCGCACCGTCCACCCGCTCGCGCCGTGCGATGGCATCGCAAAACGCACGAGAGAATAAAATTCCCGCACGGTCTAGCACGGATTCTCGCATTCCCACCACATGCGGCACCCCTTGCGCCGCCAGCCGTTGCGCCAAGCCAGTGTGTAAATCTGCCGAAGCATGACTTTTACTCGATTCACAGGCCGATAAAACCACGCATTGCACGCCTGAATGGATGAAGCTTTTGGCGATGTCCACATCGCGCACGAAGCGGCTGTGGCCTTGCGCGTCTTCAAATTGGAAGACGGCATAAGGTGGTTCGTCGCTAAGCGGTTCAAAATGAAAAGTGCCATGTCCGCTGAGAAACACCAGCGCGTAATTCCCCGTCTGCAAAAGGCGTTGAAACTTGGCAAAATCGCCCGTGTCGGGCACGTCGAGTTCGATAGTGCCTTGTTGCACATGCGGATTTAAGGCTTCCAACACTTGCGCTTGTTCGTTTTCGGTGTCGATACGGGCTTTTTCCGCGTCCACATCATTCGGCAAACTGGTAAACAGCAACACCCGCAACGGGCCTTTTTGCAGCGCAGGCAATGTAGGGGGCGTAGCCGCACAACGGCTCAGCGCAAAACCGTTTTCGCGTCCTAAAAAACCGTGTTCTGGATGATGCAAAGATTCCCACGGCAACACCTGCAAGGCGGGATCATCGGTTTTAATCATCAGCGGCAAGGGCAATGTCCCCGCCTGTTGCTTGGCAGCGTGCAACTCTGCGTCGGCTTCTAAACACTGCCACAAAGCGCTGCCTAGGCTTTGTAGTTGTTCATCCGTGACCAGCATTTTGTGAGCAGCGTATTGTCGTGATAAATCCTGAGCGGCGCGGCGGATGTCGGGGTGTTTTTCTAGCATATCGGCGGGAGGATGAAGAATTAAAGGCTCGACGTAGGTGTGCATGGAAGCTCCTGTTTAAATATTTGGATTTATATCGGAGTGCCAAGCCGTAGCTTGGCACCTGCGAAGCTACGGCTTGGCACTCCGGTTTTACGCTCAGGATGTTTTTCTAGCATATCGGCGGGAGGATGAAGAATGTGAGGCGTTGCGTAGGTGTGCATGGAGGCTCCTGTTTAAATATTTGGATTTATATCGGAGTGCCAAGCCGTAGCTTGGCACCTGCGAAGCTACGGCTTCGCACTCCGGTTTTACGCTCACTAAGGTTTGTGGGTAGGAATCACTGTGCCTGGTGTGATAAGCCATTCGTATAAAGGAACTATGTCAGGTTGAATACTTTTGGTAAGGGAACTAAGAGGTTGTTTGTAACCGTCTAAACGGATGGCGCACGGTGTGCCGCATTGCGAACAATGCACAAGGGTTTCGGACTGTTGGTTGATGTGTACTGGATGGGTAAAGATTTTTTCACATTTCCAACATTTGAAGGTCATTTGAGTTGTCATTTATTTTCCTTAATCTTCTATATTAACGGGCTAAAACAACAGCCCTGCGGCAATGATAACGCCTAGAAAAAAACAGAGGCTGGCGATCCATAAAGCCCGTCGTTTGTCGCGTGCATTTTTTTCATAAAAACCTTCAATGCTGAGCGCTGTCTGGCCTTGTTGCGGTTGATTACGCATTGATGTGCGATCCACTGTGTAGCTGAAAGGAAACAAGCTTATCAGGGTAGTGATTAATGCAACGCCCCACAGCATAAAGGGGCTCCACCAATACGGGCTATTGAGCACCGCATCTTTGCCTGCGATGAGTTTGAGCACTGTGGCATACGCACCAGGAATGGCGAGTTCAAGAGTAAATAATTGCTTGGCAAAATCATCTAATCGCCCACTTTGTTGGGTGAGGTCTTCGATGAATTTTTGTTGCAGCAAAGTGTCGAGTGGATCAGGCGGGTGGGTGCTGTGAACAACAGGGGGTTCTGAGTCTGACATGGGGCTGGTTCCTTAGAGCCTATACGAAGATAAAGACAAGTATTTTATGAGGGATAACATGGTTTTAAGCCATGTTATCCTTACATTTTTACCACAAAACTTGTCAATTTTCTTGTTTGAAATCAATTAAACATTGGGCGATGTCCCATGCTTCCATCGCTGAGTTGAGGTGTCCTATTACATGCGCAGCTATAATCGCTCCATCTAATAGTATTTCAATTTGAATGGCGAGTTTTTTAGCCTGTTGGTGGGCATAAATTTCTGTTAAGAGATTTTCAATATAATGAATGAGACGTTGTTTGTGTTGAGAGGAGCGTTTGTAGATGTCGTTATCAGGTTGATGAAATTCGGCTGAGGCATTAATAAATAAACAACCATGAAAATCCTTATCATTAAACCATTCATGATGCCAGCTAAAGAGTGCTTTCATTTTTTCAAAAAATGAAGATTGTTGATCGATGTATTGCGTGAGTGATTGCATGAATGATTCATCCCGTGCATTCAGCATTTCAAGAATCAAAGCATTTTTCGAGGGAAAATGCTTGTACATTGTCATTTTAGCCACGCCCGCTTCTGCGATGATGCGATCAATGCCTACTGCATTATATCCGCCTTGCGAAAATAGCTGGGTGGCTGTCTGAAGTAGTAAATCTCGTTTATTTTTCATAATGGTATTAAAAAATCCCTTGTTTAATATCAGTGACTTATTAGGATAAATAACAGTATGCCCAGGTATGAAGGGCTTGCAATTAAGATGATGTTCTCATAGCATACAGACCTGTCTGTTTATGACTAGAAACAGATGAGGATATGTTGACAATAAACCATACAAATAGAGGAAGTATCATGAGTCAAAACCCAGTCATTGAAAATAATTTTGGTCATAGTCCTTATGAAAAAATTGATGTGGAAAAACTCGCCCGTCTAAGAGAAGAACATGAGTGGATTGTAAAACCTATTTATCGTGCCAGTGATACGGTATTGGATATGCCGTTCTTTAAATGGATTAACGATATGACATCGCCTGCTGATTTCAAACAAGCGGCTAAACAACTGTACTATCATTCTGCCACATTTCCAAAAGTCATGGGGTTAATGTTGGGGTTAACGCCCATGAATGAAAATCATATGATGCCATTCTATGCAAAACATGCTTTTGGTGAGGCTGACCATCATGCCATGCTTATGGAGTGGATGCTAAGACATGAATTGTTATCATCAGCAGAAGATATTGAACATGTTGTACCTACAACAGAAACGAATGCTTGTGTTAATTATGCTTATCAAATGGCTATTGAGCAAGACCGTGATAAATGGTTAGTCGGATTGAATAGTGGTATTGAACGCTGTTCAAATGATTTTTTTAAGGCTATCTCACCCAAAATGCATTCATTAAAAGCGGGAGATGAATATTTTGATTTGCATGTTGAAGCCGATGAACATCACAGTATTATGGGCTTAGAACATATTCATCCACATGATCCTGATTCTTTTAGAGGGCAAGTCTTAATTGCTAAAGCACTTGAAGGTATTAGTTTATGGGCGGCTATGTTGCATTCATGGGTCGATATTGATCTTCACCCTAAATTTAATCTTGATGGTTCATTGGCAAATTAATGATGTCATTTTTCTCGAAAATGCAAGGAGGCGCTCAATCTCCACCAAGAGCAAGCTTAAGATTAATCGTCATTTCTTGGGTGGGTGGCGTGTTAGCCACAGGCATAGTCGCCTATTTAGCCAGTATGACTCATTTAGCTTTAATTTTGGGTTCATTTGGGGCGAGCTGTGTATTGCTCTTTGGATTTCCAGACAGTCCTTTTTCGCAACCACGTAATGTGATTGCAGGGCATTTTTTGGCATCCTTGGTGGGGCTTTTGTTTCTAACCACATTAGGCGCTGTTTGGTGGAGTATCGCGCTGGCTGTCGGTACGGCTATTGCCGTGATGCAGTTGACACGCACAGTTCATCCGCCAGCAGGTTCTAATCCGGTGATTGTAATGCTAACAGCGCCTAGTTGGGAATTCTTATTAACCCCCACGTTGTTAGGTGCTATTATCTTGGTTGTTGTGGCTATTTTATTTAATAATTTGATTAAAGAAAGACGCTATCCGAGTTATTGGATTTAATCTTTCATTTGGGTATCCATTCAGCTTTCGTGGATACCCTTTATGTTTTTTCAATCGGACAAAGCCGTATCTAACTGCGTTTGTTTAGGAATTAAACGAAAATCGCAGGCTTGCATAAACCCCCAATCCGTCAAACTATCCCCTGCCCCTAGCGTTAATGTTGGTTGATGTTGTTCAATCAGATATTCCACGGCATGGCGCTTATCGAGACATTTCGGTAAGAGCGATAACGCCCGATCATTTTCATGTACAAAATACCCTTGAGGCAGCAATCCGCGTATGCGTTGAAAAACGCTGTCACGTAAAGCTTTCGGGCAATCTTGTTGGGCTTTTATGGTGACGTAATAGTGGTCTGAGCAAGAGGTGTTGAATTGGCTGTGCTCTTGTGTTGATAAGTTCTTTTGCAGTTGTTGATAGAGTTGTTCAATTGAGGTATCTAAAGCATCGTAAGCGGTTTTTATATGGGCTTGCCAATGCGGATCAGGTTGACCTTGATGCAGTATTAAACCGGAAAAATACAGCACTGCGGTTTGAATTTTGGCCTCTTGGCTGAGAAAGGTATTGTGATATTGACGCTGATCGCGGGCTGTGACGGGAATAATGAGGGCGTGTGGGTGTTCATGAAATAATTGCCATAAAGCCTGTTGCGCCTCGGTCATGTAAGACAAGGTGCTGACGTTGTGTGTGGCTGGAATTGAACCTTGCGGTTTTTTGCGCTGGGTTTGAAACAAAGTATCGTCAAGATCAAGAAATAAGAGAATTTTGTTCATGAGGGGTTCTAAGCATTCACCTGGATGTTGATATGAGGGGGAAGAAGACAGCTAAGAGCCTATACGAAGATGGGGAATCGAAGCGAAAATTCGCTATTTTGAGGCAGGTTTTTCGGTTTTTTAAGGCGAATAGCGCGCTATTTAACAAAAAAAAGCGGAAAACCTGGCCAAAAGGACGGGTTTGCAGCCGATTATCCCGTTTTCGTATAGGCTCTAAGGCAGGGGATTTGGGTTTAAGGCAGAATGCGAGCGAATAATGAGTCGCGTAGGATGAATCGATGTTTAAGGGCTGCGCCTATATGTAAAGCGAGCAGCAGGTATAAAACATAGGTGCTCCATACATGTAGGTTTAACGCAAGCTGTGCTATATCTTGATTTTTTTCAACTAAACGAAACACATCAATACCAAAAAACTGGGTTTTATAACCGCCTGCGACGGAATCTAAATAGCCTGATATAGGTAAGAGGATCATGAGGAGGTATAACGCAAAACGCACGCTGTGCATGAGACGGATTTCCCAATTTTGCAAAGATTCTGATATTTGCGGGGCTATTTGCACGAGATGCGAGCCAAGGCGTAATACAATCAATAAAGCTGTTGTGAGTCCTAATGATTTATGCAGACTGTACAAAAACCATTTGCTATCGCTATCTGCCATGCGTGTCATGTATAACCCTGAAGCAATCAGGGCGGCAAATAACAAGGCGATACTCCAATGTAGAAAAATGCTCAGCAGCCCGTAAGTATCGGTTGTATTACGCCAGTTTTTCATGATGAGACGTGTCCAGCATGACGACTTATTTTTTGAGGGTTTTGGCGATGTCAGCGGCACAACGTCGAGAATGCGCCAATAACATGCCTAAAGCGTTGAGTTGTTGGGTTAAGGTGATGAGCACTAAGTCTTCATTAATATGCATAAAAGCGACGATGCCGCCTTCATTTTCGGAAATGATATTGCGGCATGTGCCCATTTTTAGTTCCGCTGTGATGGTATCGCCGAGTGACATTAAGGTACTACCCATGGTGGCTAGGCGTTCTAGCGCATAATCGTCGCGTTGTTCCTTAGCACACGGATGACCGTCTAAGGTGGTGACTACGGCGGCATTGATTTCACTGCTTTTTTCAATTAACGCCTTGAGCAATTGATGGGTTTGTTCGGTGTCTATATTTGAGAGCATTGTTTAAGTCCTGTTTAACCAAATTCCAGCATAGCGACGAGGGCTTCGATCATCATCACCACATTGTCACGTTCTCTGACATCTACAGAAAAAATCGGCAATTGTAAGTCGTTTTGCATTAAATAATCATAGTATTGCTCTAGCCCTGGTTCAGTGGCGACATCCATGCGGGTGACACCTATAACCGCTGTGGTGGCTTCTATGTAGGGACGAAAATGGGTCAGGTATAAGTCTAAATCGCCGAGCGGGTTATCTCCGGCATTATCGACCAAAATGATAAGCCCTAATGCACCTTCCATGAGGATGCCCCACATATAAGAAAAGCGTTCCTGTCCTGGGGTGCCATAAATACGCAATTTCTGTCCGTCAGGCAGGGTCATTTCACCGTAATCCATAGCCACCGTGGTGCGTTCTTTACGCAATGCCGCTTCATCAGTGGCTCGCACGTCGGTATTAATCACAGGAATTTCGCTGAGGGCACTAATGGCCGTGGTTTTGCCCGCGCCCATACTGCCAGTGAATACGAGTTTAATTTCTTTCACGAGAATATCTGTTTGAGTTGTCTTATAAAGAAAAGGGCTGTGTCTGAACTAGCGTCCTAGACGCCGCAGAATGTTGCCCAGAAGGCCGCGTTTTTCTGAGCTGAGTTTTTTCTCGCCCGCTGCATGAGTATTCACATTGACCCCGGCTTGGGCTTTTTGAATATGCAGTAAGTTGCTCAGTGCACAGGCATTGAAAAAATCAATCACGGTGGCTAAAGGCATTTGTGTAGCACTGGCAATGCGCGGGATATTAGCCGTGTTTTTGAGCATAAAAGCCGCAAGCTTCATGTGTGTGGGTTGATGCGGTAAGGCGGTAAAATTAGGCCATTGTTTGAGACGCACAAAACTCTGCATAGAGTGGTTTGTCAGCAAGCGACCATTCGATGAGAGCAGTGCTGAACCCCAGATAAAGGTATAAATATCATAGGCTTTATAGCCTTGCTCTTGGATCGCATCGCGGGCTAAAGCGGGATTTAGTGCGGCACAAGAAAATTGCTCAGAACGTGCAGCAAACAACATTTTTTGTGAGGGATTGAGATTGGCTAATCCCATCGCACTGGTGTAGCAGCGTTTTTCTTGCGGCATTACATATAAAGGCGCAAAACCAGAAAAGCTTAACATCTGTGTTTCCTGGGCACTTAACGCGGTTTGTAGCAAACCGGATAAATACTGCGTGGGATCATAATGTTGAGCATCTAGGCTAGGTTTAGCCGCAGGTGTTGGTTCAGCCGCCGTATGGCTGCGAGGCGTAGCCGTGGCAGTGGCAGTATTAGGCGGGCTAGTTAATGGATCAAGATGTTCACTGAGTTGCTTAAGTAACTCTGTAAACGACTGAACACGAAGTGGTTTTTCAAGAAATAATTTAGCTCTGACATGGTTATTATCAGCAAAAGCAATGAGTCGCTTTTCAGACTGATAGGCTTCCCAGAAGTTGACGCCCGCAGGTTGGTCTATATCTACTAATGTGACCTGGCCCTCCGTATCATCAAGCACCCAGTTAATGCCAAGTTTTTTCTTGGTCAATTCCAACATGGAATTAACAAACAATTTATCGCGTTTTTCTAAGGCGTAAGTTGATAGGGTATAGTGCATGGTATTCAAAGACGACGTTCTCAGTAACTCACATGACGTAAAATGCGTGAAGTGAACAAAAATGCTCGGCAAACGCCGCACACATGTCAGCCAAGCTATGAAGCAATAGGCTTATTTTTATGTTTGTTGTTTATCCATGAAAATAAAGCCTTGCGAAACATTAGACGATACAGACAAGCTTCTAAAGACACTAAAACCTGCTGGCAGGCTAGTGTTTGAGCGAAGGGGCTGAATATCTCATCCCCAAATGCCAATAAAACCTAAAGGCGTAGTATAAACAAAATAAAGCAGGGCGGGTCAAAACCTAGGCTCTGTTGACATTTGGGGGTGAAATGGATTTTTGAGGATTTTTTGCGCCGCAATACCCTCATTGCCCGCCAAAAACTAACGCAGCTACGCATAAAAAAGACCCAAAAGCCACCATCGTCCAAATGTCAACGGAGCCTACGCTCTATTGGAAAATGAGAGCTTCCACAGCTTCTGCTTACAAAAACATCGTTTCCTGAATGGGCAATAAACCTGCTGTAGGTAATTCATGATGTGTCCATGTCAAATGTAGGAAATTACCTTTCTGTCCTTCCTGACGCACCAATGCTTTTCTCAGCTTCATCAGTTCTAACATAATGTGCTTGCGACTTTTGCCCAATAAAGTGGCTTCAGCCTCAGTCGGTACATTATGCAAAATGACCGATACCACGGTATTAAAGGCATGAAAATCCACCTGTCCCATAGGAAAACGCAGATATTGCTGCTCAGAACAACGCACATTAGGCGGTAAGTATTTCCAATGTTCAGCATAGCGGGGAGCGAGTTCTAGCCAAATTTTAATCGGTTGATCGCGGGTTTCGTGCTGTGCCCATAAAATCACATAGCAAGGAATATAGATTTTAGTTTCTGGCTCAAAGGTGATGGTATTAAGCAAGCAAAAAGGAAAGGCGCGATTGGAAATGACATTCAGCATAATGGAAGACTGCAACACACGACGGTGAGCCATTTTAGCTAATACTTCTTTGACTTCGCCTTGGATTTTAGTTTCATTTTCGGATAAATCTTTGAGTAATTGCCGCTCCATTTTGGCCTTCACCAATTGTGGCAATTGGCGACCACTGGTAGGAAAGGTCAGGATAGCCTTAAATGAATCCATCATGGCTTCAATTTCTTGTAAATGCTGCTGGATATAAGAGCCAATAAAATCTTTAGGCAAAACGCGACGCACCGTGATGGGATCACCCTGACTTAACAAGGCGTTCATTTCTTCGTAAGTTAATATCGGGTTCATGGTTTGGTTCACTCCGATGCAAGGAATTGAGTGTCTACTAAAATGCAGAGTTTTGCGGGGTTTAACAAGCTTATACTCGCTATTTTTAGCCCTCACACAGCCGTTTCAGGTTGTGCGTAAGGTCTGTAATGTTAGATAAGGCAAAAACCGTACACGCTTTGGACAAAATGAGGATTCAGGTTTTAAGATAGCTTAAAAATGCCAACCTCAGATCAGTCTTTTATTGTGTCATCAGCTAACAACTTATGGCATTCTGATCTGAATGGTTTTCCCTGGTCTTATTTCCGCTATGACTCACTCCCCTTGCTAGGCTCTGTTGACATTTGGGGGTGAGATGGATTTTTAGTCGCCTTTTTCTGGCAAGGCATGTTGTTCAACGCTGTCAGAACAGAAAGGCGGCAAAAATCCCCCACGCTCAAAATGTCAACAGAGCATAAGGATGCTCCTATGAAAATGTTGTCCTCTCAACGGTATATCACTGTATTGATGCTGGCTCCTTTACTCTTGCTCACGGCTTGCAGTACGGTCTCTACGCCTAGAAATACGGTCAACCAAACCCCAACACGAAGTGTAGCGCCCGGCGTGGTGAATACACGAGCCTTGGCAGCGGGGGCGGGACACACGCTCAGTGCGGGTGTACCCAATCAACTGACCGAATTACACAATCGCTGGCGCACACCATTAGGTATTCAGCCGTTATCTTGGTCTGAACATCTGGCTTCTTCAGCTCAGCAATGGGCGAATCGTTTGCAACAACAAGGCTGTCGATTAAGCCATGAAACGACTTCACCTTATGGTGAAAATCTGGCGGCGGGTACGAATTTGACCGCAGCAGCAGCAGTCGGCTTATGGGGTGATGAATCCGCCTATTACAATGGGCAGAATAACCAGTGCATGTCCGGTCAAGTCTGTGGACATTACACACAAATGGTGTGGCGTAATACTCGTGAATTAGGCTGTGGAGTGGCTTATTGCCGCCAATTTGCCGTGTGGGTGTGTCGTTACAATCCACCCGGTAATGTGAGAGGCTATCGGCCTTATTAACACACCTTACGCATATGTGGATGACAGCCCCCTAAGCGCTGTCATCCTTAGAGCCGATTCCCCCGTTTTCGTATAGGCTCTTAAAGTTAGACTCCTTAAATCTCAGCATAAAACCATCATTACGATAGGATTATCATTATGTTTAAACATCTCAGTATTGGTATGAAACTCAGTATTGGTTTTGCTGCTGTATTGCTATTAACCATCGCCATCACGGTTTTAAGCTGGAAAGGTTTAGACGAGGTTTTACATCGTGTTGATGCTCGTAATGAGGCTAATACTTTAGTGCAAACCATTTATCTTGCACGGATTGAAGAAGGGCATGCCGTTGCCACAGAAGAGGCAGAACATTTTCAGCATGTTTTTGATCAATTAGAGGTACTGAGTCAACATGTAGAACAAGCCAAATCCAAATTTCAACAAATGGATGCGGTAGGACAAGCTGCACACACGTATCACAAAGCTTTGCAAGCCTTTCAAACCATGGCTCAAAAAAAGCAAAAAGCTATGATGGAAATGCGTGAAAAAGCTAGAGCAGTGCTAAAACAGGCGGAAGTCATTGATCAAGAACAACGTCAACAACTGGATGAAATTCTACAAAAAAATCGTGAATTTATTGCGGATAAATTTAAAAAATCCACAGATGCCGGACATTTAGTCGAATGGGTCTTACGCGCTAAAACTTTGCACACGCATTTAATGCATGTCACAGATCAGGACTCTTTATTAAAAGAATGGGGCATTATCAATGAAAATATTATTCACTTAACACAAGATTTAAAGCGACGATTTAAATTAAAGTCAGATATAAAAGCAGCAAAAGACATTGTTTTGCACTACAAAAACTATCAACAATACTTTAATACTTACCTTCAAGCTAAAACTACAGGGCAGGATCAATCGCTTCAACTCGAGAAAGCCATTAAAGAAGCCGAATTAGCTATAGATGACATCCATTTGATTCATCAAAGTCAACAGCAGCAATTGCAAGCAGGCTTAGAGGAAATGGGGCAACAAGTAGACAATAAACTCCGTACATCCAGAGAAGCTAACTTGATTATTCAATGGTATTTAGAAGCTCGAAAAAATGAAAAAGAATACATTATTTCAGGTCAGCAAAGTTATTTGCAATTAGTGAGAGAGTCTATTGATAAATCAGAAGAACGTGCACAAACACTCCAAGCCTTGTTTAAAAAAGATACTAACATTCAGGCTGCAACACTACTGACTCAGGCTTTGCATGATTATGCTCAAGCCTTTGGGTTTTATGTGAATTTATTACAAGATCAAGATAAACAAGAAATGCTGATGGCAAAAACCGCAGAGCAAGCGCAGTTAGCCAGTCAAGAAGCCTTTAATGATCAATCGCAAAAAATGCAGGCAGCGACACAAAGTATGCGCTTATGGGTTAGTGTTGGAGTCTTTACCGCCATTTTTGTCGGCTTATTGATTGCCTGGTTTATCACCCGCATGATTACTCGTCCGATTAATCAAGGGATGCATCTCACTACACATATCGCACAAGGCTATTTAAATGTCGATATTCAAGTTGATAGCCGAGATGAAATGGGGCAATTAATGCAGGCTTTACAAGATATGAAACAGCGCTTGTATGATGTCGTCAGTCAAGTACGTACAGCAGGTGATGATTTGTCTAGCACCTCCGAATCATTGAATGAAACGGCTCGACTGCTTAGCCTGTCTTCTAATGAACAAGCTGCCAGCGTAGAACAAACTAGCGCTTCTTTAGAACAAATGTCAGCCTCGATTGCACAAACCGCAGACAATGCTAAAGCCACTGATCGTTTAGCCATACAAACCGCACAACAAGTCAATGAAGGCGGTCAAGCGGTATCCGACACTTTGGAGGCCATGCGGAAAATTGTCGCTAAAATCAGCATTATTGAAGAAATTTCTTATCAAACTAATCTTTTAGCTTTAAATGCAGCGATTGAAGCTGCACGGGCTGGGGATCATGGTAAAGGCTTTGCGGTGGTGGCGGCTGAAGTACGTAAATTGGCAGAAAATAGCCAGGTGGCGGCTAAAGAGATTAGTGAATTAGCCGGGAGTAGTGTGGCTGTCGCAGAAAAAGCTGGGACATTATTAAAACAAATTGTGCCGAACATGAATAGCACGACAGAGCTGATTCAAGAAATTACCGCTGCTACTTTAGAACAAAATAGCGGTGTACAGCAAATCAACCTGACTATTAACCAATTAGATGAAGTCACGCAACAAAATGCTTCTGCCGCAGAAGAAGTCGCCGACACTGCACAAAAAATTAATCAGAAATCCTCTCTCCTACAAAGTTACATGGATTATTTCAAGTTAAATGACACTAACAGCGTGCCAGACACCCCAGACATCCCAGATACGTCTGATGAACAGTTATTAAGCACGGTTAATAAACCTGCGGAAGAAAAAGAAGAAGAGGATGAAACACCATGGGATACACCAGAAGCCCCCCCTGCTTCTTCAGAACAAGAAAAACCGGAAGTGGTAGAAACCAGAAAAACGCTAGAAAAACCGAGTGACATCTTGCCAAAAGAGCCACCGTCAAACCCTTCAAAAACACCGCATTTACACCATCTCACGGATAAGGCGGATTTAAATCATTTGCATGGTTTGCATATTCAACGTCCTAATGAAAAAGACTTTGAACGCTTTTAATGTCCATTCATGCCATTGTGCTGGCAGCGGGTTTATCTCGCCGCATGGGTTTCCCGAATAAATTATTGTTGCCGATAAACGGTGAGCCTGTGTTGCGACTGCAAGTGCAGCGCTTATTAAACTCTAATATCAATGATTTAACGGTGATTTTAGGGCATGAATCTGAGTCTGTGGCGGCGGTTTTGGCGGATTTACCCGTGCGTTTAATGCGCAATCCCGATTATCCAAAAGGTCGCATGAGCACGGTGCATTATGGTTTACAACAAGCCCCAAACAGCGCGACGGGGGTGTTGTTGTGTCTAGCCGATCAGCCATTATTATTAGCCGATGATGTGAATGTTTTATTGCGGGTCTTTGAACAGCACTCGGATAAAATTTTAGTGCCGGAGTATCAAGGGCAGCGAGGCAATCCTGTCTTGGTGTCAATGCAATATCGAACAGCGATTTTGGCACATCAAGAGCAGGGCGGGTGTCGAGGTTTTATTGATCAGCATCCGCAATATGTGCAGCAGGTGCCCATGCCGAATGCACATATATTGCTGGATATAGACACACCGCAGGATTATGCAAAACTTAAAATGACCTCAGCATTCCTCGGCAAAAGAGATTCATGAATAATTGGCCAATCATAAGCGCTGGTCATATAGCCCTCAATCGTTAGCCCGTCCACAATATTGTGCTTGCCCCCGGTGGGATGAATGACAAAAGCAATCACTGGAACAAAACTATTGTCGCCTTTGTCTGCATACCAACCTTCTTGCGCTGTAATCAAAAAACTGTCCTGATTTAACATGGCTTTTATCTCGAATCTGAGGTGAGGCAGCGCTTCACGCAGAGGGTGTCACGGGCGCTTGAATATTCAGCAAATCAGCGGGTAAGAGGGTTTTAAAACCCGCTGCGTGGGCATGTCCGCCGCCACCTAAACGTTCAGCAATGTCAGCCACATTAGCACCGTCTTCACAAGAGCGTAAAGACCAACCGCGTTTTAAGCCATTATCTTGATACCCGGCAGCAAAAGAATGTCCTTGTGCCAGTTCGTGTAGTAATTGGCTTGCAATGACTCGTGGGCAATTCACCATAGGCACTGTATATTCAAGGATTTGCCCGATTTTTGCGCGTTTTTTATAGGCTTCTATTAATTGACGTAAATAGCGGTTAATCGCCTGCCCTTCGCCCCGCATATCGGCTAAACGTTGCGGTTCTGTGGCTAAACCGTGCCAGAGTGCAAAATCAAAGGGATGAGAACTCAGCGCCGCGTTTACATCACGACTGCCCGACACTTGAAAACGCCATAAATCCAAATCTTCGACATGTAAAAGCAATTCAGGGACTGCGGCTGTCTGGTGAAAAAATTGCCAACTCAGCACGGCTCCAGAGTGTGTCATATCAAACACCAAATGCAGATTGCTATGCTCTTGATCCAGATTTTTCAGGTCTTTTTCAGCACTAATATGATGATCAATAATGGTGACTTGTTCCGCTTGTTTGCAAATCTGTTTAAGAAACAGGCGTTTATAGGAAAAATCCACGATATAAACCTGTTGCCCCGTACAATCAGGTGGTTCGTCACCGTGACTGGCAGGCAGGAATGTACAAGGCTGTTTTTGCTGAGAAAAGTGTTGATGAGCGGCATAAGCAGCGCCAAAGCCATCTGGGCAATTAGCATGGTAGATCACTAAAATAGGTTTCATTGAATTCCGTTTTTTCTAGGTGTCTGACGTTACACTCACTGTGTAACGTCAGTAGATGTTTTGGATAGGGTATGACATTGCGAAAGACTTATTTCTCGCTACATTCTGACAAATTTAGACAAAAGAGAGAAGAAGTTGTTTGCTTCATTCAGGCCGCAAAAGGTCAGTTAAAATAAAAACTCAACGCCTAATTGATAGGTTCGTCCTCGATGAGGTACACCCTCGGTGAATGTCGTCATTTTTGTGGCGCTGGCATAGGCTTCATCCAGTAAATTATCAACATGCGCATAAAAATGCAGTTCTTTGCTCCATGAATAACGTAGATGACTGTTTAATACCCAATAGTCATTTAATGTGACCACATCAAAACCTTGTCCAGTGATAAAAATGTCTTGTTGCATATCATCCATGTAATAAGCACTTAAATTCAAATTCCAATCTTGCCATTGATAATTAAGCGCAGCAGAAAATAGTTGTTTAGCACTACGCCGGGTGGGCTGTTTCATTTTATGAAGATAGCTGTAATTAAGACGTAATGACATGTTCTCGATCACTTCTCCGGTTAATTCAAATTCCCAACCAGCGGTACTAAAATTATCTAAATTATTAAATTGACGACGTGAAAGACCACCATTAATGACTATCGTGTCGATAGGATCACTGTATCTACTATGAAAATAAGTGACCACACTTTGCCATTGCTGCATTGATTGTATCCATGCCATTTCAAATGTTCTGATGGTTTCAGGGCGTAATTCAGGATTGCCTAAAGCCGATGATAATTGGCGTACTGAAGGTGCGCGGAATGCTTTGCCGTACAACCATTTGAACTGAGCATCAAAATCTGTTTGATAAATAAGCGCCATGCGTGGGCTCATGCTGTTGCTGGTATATTGATCACGATCATGACGGATGCCTAATGTAGCTTGCCAACGATCATTGATCTGATATTCATCTTGTAAGTAAACCCCCCAAATATTACGGTTCCCTAACTGACCCAGAGCGCTACTGGTGAGGTAAACACGCTCTTGGTAGGTATCCTGACTGGCTTGATTCACTTGTGCTTGACGAAAAGTGACTCCGGCTAATAGGCGATGTTGTGCATTGATTTGATAATGGCTATCAATACCTATATGCCATTCTTTTTCTTTGATGTTTAAATCCAGAACAGTGCCAGGGCTATCTTCCATTTGGCGTTGCTGTTGTGTGGCTAAATAACCCGCTTTTAAATTAACTTGCCAAGGTGTTTTGTTGATTAATCGGTAATCTAAATGAACAAAACTTTGTGTGCTCTGATGCTGATTAATCTCATCGTTGACCGATTGACGAATAAAGAAACCATTAAGATCACGTTGATTGTGGCGTATATTTAACGTCAGTTTATCTTGCCAACGATAGCTAAGATAAACATCTTCGCCAGAACGTTTATCACGAGTGTCTAAAATATTGGGATTAAACTGTTGAATGTAATCGCCTTGGTAATGATCCCCGTCATCACTGTCATGTTGTGCAAATATAGAAATGCGATGTTCGCCCCATTCTTGACAGAGTTGTGCAGCGATTTTTTTACGATTCAAATGACCACTGCTGGCATGAATAAAACGACTTTTGGTGTCTGTCACCACATTAATCACACCACTAAAAGCACTGGTGCCATATAAAGCAGAACCCGGCCCTCGAATAATTTCAACTTGTTTAATATTATCGACAGGCATAAAACGATTGGGCATCAATGCCCCTCCGCTGAAATCATTATTGATGCGTTGTCCATCAATCATGAATAATAAATGGTATGAGGCTTGAGGCAAACTGACTCCTCGGTTTGAAATATTGTAACCCACACCACCAACTACTTCTCTAGTGGCTTGAAAACCAGGGATAAAGTTAAATAATTCTTCTAAGTGGTTAATCCCCATATTACGTAATTCTTGCTGAGTGAATACGGTGATTGTAGAGGGGGCTTTAGAAGCGGTGTGTGGTGTCTGAGTTGAAACATTCACACTTAAGTTGAAGAGTTCTTCTAGGGACAATTGGCGTAAATTATCAATTATTTTTCTTTGCGTTTTCTGACATTCCATCTCAAAAGCAAATAACTTAAGAGGCAGTAATAAAATCAATCCAATATAAAAAAGGTGGGAATGGTGTTTTAGTTTCATGGGTGAAAAACCTTATTATTTTATAATGTTATGCAATATCTCGATTCCGTAAAATCGCTATTGCTTCACATTTAGGACTTACAGAGTATGAAAAAATAGGGTGTTTTTGTTGATTTCACACTCTGTACGGTAAGGTGGGTGACATCACTGATGTTACGCAAAGCCTTTGCAGTGTTTGAAGAAACATCGAAATAAGCACGGCGTTGCATATTACGTTTTAATACTCTGAGCATCAATAATTCCACCGCTCGGATATCCCATTAAAAGACTTAAAAAAAGTGCGATATAACACGGCACTTCTTGACGGCCTGTGTAGTTTTAACTCGTAAGGCGGATAAGCCCGTGTAGGTCGCATAAGCGATAGGAGGCTGTGAAAGTATTCCAAAAATAGCCGTTTTTCAGTGATTTTTTGAACGTAAGCTATTGATTTTTCGTTGCTGAAAACGCCTGAAATTGAATGTTTTCACAGCCTCGATAGCGTCATGCGACATTTAAGGGTTCCGTGATGGCGGATGACAGTGCAAAAAGACGCACCGTATCCGCCCTACGCGAGCTTGTGATGAACACCCTTTTAGCCAGGTAGGGTACGCACCTTCTTTTCGGTGTGCACGCGAACGATACTTCATGCTTCCCCCTAACCTGTTATCTTTAATTTTTTAATTAAATTAAAGATAACAGGTTAGGGGGGTGTTCATAATGAAGAAGGATATTTATTTCTGATGAGATTAAGTCACCAACCATATATTTTTTAACTAAAGTTAACAACATATTCTTTTCCAACCATGGATAGCACACTATCCCATTCAGCTTCAAGTTTTTCAAATGAATCATATGCAGAAAAGGGCAGCCATTCATATTTTATTTTACGCCATAAAATGTCTATTATATTTAACTCTGGAGAATACCTTGAAATAGGAATAATAATGATATTATTTGAGCGCCACTCAATTTATTGTCCTAATCGCTAGTTAAAACTATGCACTTTAGTGCAAGGCTTTAGCTTTTATTCATAATTTAGCATCGCGTAGCGATTCATTATTTCAATC
>JADGEH010000088.1 GCA_016744475.1 Thiotrichales bacterium
TTCTGAAGCACGGGGCAAAGCCACTGTGCATGTGGTGATTGTGGGGTTTGCCGCCGCTACACCGGATCATCCGCGTTTGTTTGAATATCCTGATATAAAGGGAGAAGGTGAAGAGAAGTAGGTTGAAATGATTAATTCTTATTTAGTGGATGCACCAGAAGTGGTTATAGAAAGCATCAACAATACATTATGCAATGTATTTCCTATGTGGTTTGGAAATATGCCTTTAGATGGTGGTCACTTATTGTTATCACCAGAAGAAAAAATAGAATTAATTCATAAAGAACCTAAAGCAGAAACATGGATTCGTCCAGTATTAGGGGCGCAAGAATTTCTATATAAAAAAGAACGCTGGTGTTTATGGCTAGTGGGCATTTCACCCAAAGAATTACGGACTATGCCAGAAGTGTTAAAGCGGATTGAAGCTGTTAAAAACTTTCGCCTAGCAAGTAAGGCTGCCTCAACTAGAGTTCATGCAGAAAGAGCATCTGAGTTTAGAGATACAAGATTACCCGATACGTATATCCTTGTTCCCAAAGTATCATCAGAACGTCGTGAATATGTACCTATGGGTTTTTTTGATGAAAATACAATTACTACTGATTTAAATTTCATGATTCCCAATGCGGGTTTATATGAATTCGGCATTTTAGAATCCAAACTCCACATGCTTTGGCTTAGAACCGTGGGCGGTCGCTTAGAAAGCCGCTACCGTTATTCTGCCAAGTTGGTGTACAACAATTACCCCTGGCCTGATTCCCCCACCGATAAGCAAAAACAAGCCGTAGAGAATGCCGCGCAAGCGGTGCTGGATGCGCGGGAACAGTACCCTGATAGCAGTCTGGCAGATTTATATGATCCGCTGACCATGCCTGCGGATTTACGCAAAGCCCATCACGCTTTGGATAAGGCGGTAGAAAAGTGTTATCGCAAAGAAAAATTTAGCAGTGATGAGACACGTTTGAGTGTCTTATTTGAACGCTATCAAGCGTTGGTGTCATAAGTGCGTAGGATGGGCAAAGCGCAGCGTGCCCATCACTGTTTTACCTGTGCGGGGGATGATGGGCACGCTCTGCTTTGCCCATCCTACCTATTGACCCGTCCTACATACTCTGCGTTGGTGTTGCCAAAACATGCGGCGAAAATCCTACGAACGGGATAGCTTTTTGTCGGGTTACGCTGCGCTAACCCGACCTACGTACTGGTGTACAACAATGACCCCTGGCCCGACTCTCTCACCGATAAGCAAAAACAAGCCGTAGAGAATGCCGCGCAAGCGGTGCTGGATGCGCGGGAACACTACCCTGATATAGGAATATTAATTCAGTTGTACGACAGACCTGACAGGTTTCCAAAACCTGTCAGGTCTTAACCACGATGCTCCAGTACAACTGAAATATTGTCCCTATAGCAGTCTGGCAGATTTATATGATCCTCTGACCATGCCTGCGGATTTGCGCAAAGCTCATCACGCTTTGGATAAGGCGGTAGAAAAGTGTTATCGCAAAGAAAAGTTTGCTCATGATGAAGCACGCTTGAGCTATTTGTTTGAGTGTTATCAGGCCTTAGAGCCTATACGAAGATGGGGAATCGAAGCGAAAATGCGCTATTTTGAGGCAGGTTTTTCGGTTTTTTAAGGCGAATAGCGGGCTATTTAACGAAAAAAAGCGGAAAACCTGACCAAAAGGGCGGATTTGCAGCCGATTTTCCCGTTTTCGTATAGGCTCTTAATCACGCCATCAGTCTAATAAGAAGTCCGCAGCTATGCCGCAAACTGGATGATTTCATGTTTGGCCATGTGTGGTAATACTTGAATGCCTTGCTTTTCAAGTTCGGTTATCACGCGCTGGCATTCTTTTTGGTGACTCTGGGTTTTTTCGCTCTGTTCTATAGTAAATAAAACTTGGGAGGGTAATGCATCACGGATATTTAACTGATGCAGTTTATGTAACCATAGTCCGCCATGATCAATCAGTTGTCCTAAGTTTTCATGCCCAAGATAAAGCGGTTTAATGATTTTGATCGGTGCTTCATGCTGACTTTTGACAAAGGGAAAGGGTACGGTATAGTCACGATCTCCCACCTTTTCTTTCTTAAAGTGTTTATTCATGTCTTTTTCTTGCAACCAGCCGCGCACGGTTTTTTCTAAGGCGTGTTCTTGATATTCTTTTCTTGCAAAGTCATGCTCAACATAAAAAGAAAATAATTCATCGAGTTTTTCATTGATATTATTTGTTAATACCACTCTAGGCGGACTAAAACGCAGCATCGTTTCGCGTGGGCGAATTAATTCATTAAATATGTCTATCGCGATGTCTTCGTTGTTTTTATAGATCGATTTTTTTAAGCGATCCAGTTCATCCTGTAGGGTTTTGATAGTAGAGCGATAAACATCTGCATTGAGAGTATGAAAAAACTGAGTAATTCTAGCATAGCGACGAGTGATTAACTTAAAAGCCAGAATGCTTTGCTGCGGTGCTAACAAGACAATGCCGATATTGGAAAATTCACCTGTTTCAATAAAAGGCATAAAACGTACAATGGCATATTGACAAGGAATAGTATTCATTAGATAGTCCAAAAATCAGGATGCTTATAATGTGCTAATTGTTGATAAGCCGTTTTAAAGTCGAAATCAGTGGGTATTGTCATTTCTTCATCGAGAAACAACCATTCTTTAGGTATTTGGGTACAAATTTCTTCCCATACCATTAAAACATTTTCAAATTGTGCGGCATAATTTCTTTGCAGCCCTTTATCCTCAAAAAAAGTCTGTCCTGCATGTCTAAATATGTGATATTTAATGAAACTTTTTTTTGAAAATGTTAAATCAAAGGCTAGGTTATGGTCTATAACAATTAATGGGGTTGAGTGTTTTTCGCTATTTGACTGTAAAAATAAATTAGGATTCCCGCCTTGTTTTGATAATGTCCGATCTTCATTACATATCCACCAATCAAAAGCAAATAAAGCTTGTTGTAAATCTTCTGATATTTTAGAAAGGCTAGAAAAATTTATTTCTATAACTTCTTGTTTAAGGGAAGCAAATGCGTATCCTTGTCCTAAATCTTTTTGAGTATCTAAAATTTCATATTTCAATAATTCTTCAGGAATATTAACAATTTCAAATGGCGCAATGGGTAAGCCTAATCGTTTAGCCAGGCACCCTGCAATCCATTCACAAATTTGACTGCGCCGCCCCGCATGAATACCTTTTACAAAATATAAACAACTATCGTCTCCTCGACAAAGAAAAGGTTTTGTGATGCCTTGCGAAGAACGTCTAAGCACTTCAATAATGGTTGTAGTCATAGATTGAATTAATTAGATGAATTGTGTAATAGCCTACTCATTGATGACGGAATATTTGCAAGCTATTTTTTGAGTTTCTATATATTGGGTTTATAGAGAGGATTCACTTTGTAAAAGAGTCATTATGCAGTCAGTCTAATAAATATTTTTATATGTTTCTGCTTTGATTCTATTTTAGCTATTTTATATTGGCCTATCATAACTGAATAGCGGGTTGTTTTTTGGGATTACATCACAAAAATCTCAAACTTTATTGATTCGTACATAGCATTACACCATTGCGGGTCAGTCTCGGCAATACCTCTACGCGCTATAGATAGTTCTGTAAACAGAATGGGTTTGATGCGGTCTAATAAATGCCCCAGAATAACATTCATAAGCTTTTAGCATTATTTCTTTGAATGAAGTGGGTAGGATGGGCAAAGCGCAGGGTACCCATCATTTGCTCATCCTTGTTTTATCCACGCTGGGAATGATGGGTACTACCTAGCTTAAACGTTGGGGGTGTTTGCCGGGAGTGCCCAGCCGGGAGTGTCGAACCCCAGTTCGACATAGCCGCCAACGGCGGCTTTTGCGGTGCTTCGAGTCAACGATGAAGTGAGGTTATTAATGGTACACCACATGAATCGCCTACAGCGATTGTGTCGAACTGGGGTTCGACACTCCCGGCTAGGGCATTCTCGGCTAGGGCACGCTCTGCTTTGCCCATCCTACCTATTGATCTATCCTACATACTCTACGTTGGTGCTGCCAAAACATGCGGCGAAAATCCTACGAATGGGATAGCTTTTTGTCGGGTTACGCTGCGCTAACCCGACCTACGCACTTATAAATCCCTGCATGGCGCAGAGGCGATCAACGCCGGGGTAGTCGTTGCCCTTGCCCTGCCTGAAAACCGCGTTGTAAGCTGTGCCAGGTGTAATCTTGCGCGGCTTGCAGGGCGGTTTTTAGGTGTTGTGACTGGGCTAATTGTGCGGCTAGGCTGGCGGCTAGGGTGCAGCCTGAGCCGTGATATTCTCCGCTTAATCGTGGCCAGCTTTGTTCATGTATACAGCCTTGTGCGTCATAACAACGATGCACAACATGGGTACTTTTTTCATGTGTGCCAGTAATCAGGCAATGATCGCAGCCCACGCTACAAAGTTGTTGGGCGGCTTGGGCGAGGTCTTCGCATTGGCTTAAGCGGCGTGCTTCGAGGCTGTTGGGCGTGAGTAAGCTCACTTGTGGCAGCAGTGTGTCTCGCATCGTTTGCATGAGTGTTTGGGTCGCCAGCGCTTGTCCGCCGCCTGCGGCTAATACGGGATCGCAGACGACGGGTATATTGCGGTTTAAGTCGCGCAAAAAGGCGCTCACGCTGTCAACCATCGCAGCACTGCCTAGCAAGCCTATTTTGATCGCGGCAATGGGCATGTCTGCGGCAATGACTTCGGCTTGTTGGCGTATGAAGTCGGGTTTTAGGGGTTCGAGATGATACACATTGCGGGTATCCTGCACGGTGAGGCAGGTGATAATGGGGGCGGCATGTCCTCCATTGGCGGCAATGGCTTCGATGTCGGCTTGTATGCCAGCACCGCCGCTGGGGTCAAGTCCGGCAAACACTAATACAACAGGATAGGTGTTCATGATGAGTGCTTTAAGGTGGCAAACGGATGGATGGTTATCGGGAGTGCGCCGTTGTCCTTCGCCGAATTATAATCAGCGCCCTGCTGATACTGAGGTTGAGTTGTTGGTGGTACATAATATCAGTTTGCCGCCGGGTGTTTTTGGCGGGGAGGCTATTGATCAGTTGTTTTGTAATACGTTGGACCCGCAGGCTCATCCTAGTTTTGCGACGTTGGAGGGCTTGCAGGTATCGGCTCACGCTTTGATTCGACGCGATGGGGAAATTGTGCAGTATGTGCCGATGCACGCGAGGGCTTGGCACGCTGGACTATCATCTTTCCAAGGGCGTGCGGCGTGTAATGATTTTGCGCTGGGTATTGAGCTTGAAGGCACGGATGAGATGCCTTATGAAAGCGTGCAATATCAACAGCTCGCCCAGTTGATTCGGGTGTTGCGCGAGCGTTATCCCGCATTAAGCGATGAGCGCTTGGTGGGGCATAGTGATATTGCACCGGGACGTAAAACAGACCCCGGAGCAGCTTTTGATTGGGCGCGTTTGTACCAGTTGTTGAATAAATAGACTTGTCCAGGCAAGGTAAGAGCCTATACGTAATATGAATAAAGATATGAAAACCAAAAAAATCTTGCTGGTAGGGCCATCTTGGGTGGGTGATATGGTGATGGCGCACAGTTTATTTCAGGTGCTGAAACAAGCACAGCCGGAGGCGATCATTGATGTGTTAGCCCCGCCTTGGTCTGCGCCTTTGTTGGAACGGATGCCGGAGGTGCGTCGAGCTATCGGACAACCTGTGGGGCATGGGCGCTTGGATTTGCGCATCCGTTATGCCTTGGGCAACAGTCTGCGTAGCGAACATTATGATCAAGCGATTTTGCTACCGAATTCATTTAAATCGGCTTTGATTCCTTGGTGGGCTAAGATTCCTCAACGCACGGGCTATGTCGGCGAGTTTCGCTACGGTGTGGTGAATGATGCGCGTTGGTTGAATCGGCGTAAGGTATATCGCACGGTGGATCGCTTTGTGGCTTTAGCGGATCCGCCGCAGCCTATTTCAGCCCCGCCGCCGCCTGTTTTACAGGTGTCTGAGCACAATGTACAAGCCGCCTTGCAGCGCTTGCAATTGGATGTTGATCGCCCGGTGTTGGCGTTATGTCCCGGTGCGGAATACGGTGATGCGAAGCGTTGGCCGGATACTTATTATGCCGCTGTCGCCCGCGTCAAAATCGCGCAAGGCTGGCAAGTGTGGATACTGGGTTCAGACAAGGATGCTTTGGTGGGCGACATTATTCGCCAATTGGCAGGGGAATATTGCACGGATTTATGTGGTCGTACTGAATTGGCTGAAGCCATTGATCTGCTTTCGCAAGCGAATATGGTGGTGAGTAATGATTCGGGTTTAATGCATGTGGCGGCGGCATTGGATAGACCCTTAGTGGCGCTTTATGGGTCTTCTGATCCGCATTTTACGCCACCACTTAATCAGCAAGCTCAGATTTTGAGTTTGGGCTTGGAATGCAGTCCTTGCTTTAAACGTGAATGCCCTTTAGAACATTTGCGTTGTTTATGGGAGATCACGCCGGAACAAGTGTTGTCGGCCATGAATTCCTCTACAATCCAACACCCAAGGTAAACTTTTTTAAGGAGATTTTTATGCGAGACTTAAGATGTTCAGTATTGGCATTGAGCGTGATATGGAGCGTCGGTGCTTTAACCTTTGTTCAAGCCGCAGGCGTTTCGATAGGGGATACTCACTCGCAACGCAATAATCCTTGGGGGGCACCGGGATATTATGGGCAGACGTATCCACGAAACCCTGGCTATGCGTATCCCCATGATCGCCCCACCCCGGCTCAAAATACTTGGGAGATGCCCCATCCGACGCGGATGATGAATATGATGCCGAACCCGATGGGGATGCTGAATGGTCGGCGCAATGACCCTACGAATTACCCCGTTTTGCCACCGCAAAGAGCTTATACATATCCCCCCGCCCCCCGTAGAACACAACAAAGCTATCCCAGCGCAGACCGATATTCGCAACAGGCACCCGCCTATAGAAGCCCTGCGCCACAACGCCCCTCAACCTCGCCTGCCCCCAGGCAAGATAGCTATGCGGCCTCACAACAGCAATGGTCATCACAACTGGGCACTTCACGCCAAGGCCGAAGCGGTATGGGCATGGGACAGCAGCCACGCCAGCAGCCGCGTTACAATTCTTCTCAGGGCTTTTCTCAATTGGATGAATCACGACCGCAGTATCAATCACCCTCTTATCGTTACCCCTCCCAACAACAATCGCAGCCTGCATCCGGCAGCTTAATTGATCGAGGGGGTTATCCCGCACCGCCTTCAGCCATGCAGCCGCCCAGCATGAATGCCATGAGTGGCGAACGGCCTTTAGTTAATCGTGGGGATTATCCTGCGCCCCCGCCTGTGCCTAATATGCCGTCTATGCAACAAGAGCAATATACACAGCGCCCTTATTCCTTTAACCAAGCGCCACAATATGCCGCGCCAACACCAAGGCCTGCGCCCAGCCAGCATACCCACACTCAGCGCTATGACAACACGCCTCGCTATAACGACAGACCTAGACCCATTAGTCCTCAAGCAGGCAGCCCTTATTCCATCCCGCCCGTATCACCGGGTTTAGACCTTTATCCTGAATACGAATCCCTACAACCCCCGCCACCTCCTCCAGAATATTAGACTCTGTTGATGTGGACTATATATGACAGGTTTATGACACCTGTTTTCCAGCGTTCCGTTATACTGAGCGCTGGATGGGTGTAGCGCGACCCTTCATCGCCTGAGCAATCTCTTAACTAGGAGCAACTTATGTTTGAAGCAGCAGAACTGGGCAGAAAAATTAGCAAGGAAGACTATAAAACGCAGATTCCTGACCTGCGTGCGGAATTATTACAAGTCCAATTTGCTTTAAGTAAAACCAAGCATCCCGTAGTGATTTTAGTATCCGGCACCGACGGTGCAGGACGCGGCGACGTGGTGAATATGCTAAATGAATGGCTAGACCCACGCGGTATGATGACCATCTCCTTTGATCAAGCCAGCGAAGAAGAACGCGAGCGTCCAAAATTTTGGCGTTACTGGCGTAAATTGCCCGGTCGTGGACAAATTGGCATTTTCTTTGGCGCTTGGTATGTAGACCCCATCCGCGAGTATGCCTATGGCGAGATGAACAAAACCGAACTCGACAGCAGTTTGTCTCAAGTGCGTCGATTTGAAACCATGCTGGTCGAAGACAACGCCATCATCATCAAATTCTGGTTGCATTTATCGCATAAAGAACAAGTCAAGCGCTTAAAGAAAATGGAGAAAGACCCGAACACCATGCGCAGTGTTTCAGATCGTGATTGGAAACACGTAGAACTCTACAAAGGTTTTGAAAAAGCCGCAGAAAGCGCTATTCGTCACACCGATACCGCAGAAACACCGTGGCATTTAATCGAAGCCAGCGACCGTCGCTATCGTGATTTAACCGTAGGACGCACCGTGCTAGACGTGCTACGCAAGCATCTAGCTGCCAGTGAAGCTCAGCAACAAAATGCGCCTGCTCAAAAACAGGTTCAGCTAGAATCCGCTTTGGGCGATCCTGAAAACTCCCCTGCTGCCGGACGCACCGTACTCGACAAAATTGATTTAAGCCAAGTCCTTGATGTCAAAGAATACCGCAAAGAACTTGAGAAATGGCAAGGCCGTTTACACCATTTAGCCTGGGCTGCACATGAGAAAAAAATCTCCAGCGTGGTGATGTTTGAAGGCGCTGATGCCGGCGGAAAAGGCGGAGCCATCCGACGTATGACACAAGCGATGGATGCCCGTTTATACCAAGTCATATCCACCGCAGCACCGACGGACGAAGAACGCGCTCATCATTACTTATGGCGTTTTTGGCGACATATTCCGCGTGCGGGCATGTTTACCGTCTATGACCGCTCCTGGTATGGACGTGTCTTAGTTGAACGTGTCGAAGGCTTTGCCACCGAACAAGAATGGATGCGAGCGTATCTGGAAATTAACAATTTTGAAGAAATGTTAGTTAACCACGGCAGCTTGCTCATGAAATTCTGGATGCACATCAGCCCTGAAGAGCAATTAGCGCGTTTTAAAGACCGTGAACAAATTCCTTATAAACGCCACAAAATCACTGATGAAGACTGGCGTAACCGAGAAAAATGGGATGAATACAGCGAAGCGGTCAATGACATGGTGGCACGCACCAGCACCAACTATTCGCCCTGGACGTTAGTCGCAGGCAACGACAAACGCTCGGCTCGTATTCAGGTCTTAAAAGCCGTATGTAAAAACCTGGAAAAAAGACTGGACGATTAGTACTCCATCCCGCTCATTTATCTGAGTGACCGGACTTGAGGAATAACACCGCTTAAAGCGGTGTTATTCCTTACAGACCAGCCATTTATACTGGCTTTATCACTACCGACAAGCCGTTGGCAAATATCGAGACTCCATCTCATCACCTGAGCAAGTCCAGAATTTATTATCAAAGTCATACATCAATAACACTCTGCCTGCCAGTTCTGAAGCATAAAACTCCGCTGCATAACCTTTCCCATCTTCTAGTAAATAAATATGGCTGGTGTATTTACCACTACTGCGAGCACCCGCTTCTTCAATGGTGGGTAAACGACCTGTAGCCCCTAAAAATTCTTCTGCGGGTGTTTTCAGCCCAGCTAATAAACCCACACCTTCAGCCACTTTGGATCGTAGTAAATAATCGGTATACGCAGGAATAGCCACGGCAGCCATCACACCGCCTGCAACCGCCATCCCCGTCATTCCATACATATTAAATAAAAATTCCATCGGATTATTTTCAAAGGTAAAAGCGACACCCGTGTGTTCTTCACCTAAAAACACATTGAAACCATACGTACCTTTATCCGGTAAATTCAATGCTGATGCAGAAGGCAAAGCAAATATATCAACAGGCGTATCCACTAAATCACCTAACACAACCAATAATTCCAAATAGGTAGAATAGAGTTTGCGAGGCATTTGTTCTAAGCTAGTCGAGAACAAAAATAGCGATGAATTATAAGCCTGTTTTTGTGTGTTGTGTAACCATTGTTTTAAGGGAACACGATTAAGCTCTTGCTGACGGTCGAATAACATCTGCGGCATTTTTGCCAACAATAAATAATCACCTTCTTCAACCCAAAAATAATGTGCTTTTAAGCTTTGAAGGAGACTCACTATTAAACCTTCTATGTCATCTTCAGATGCTTCTGAAGGTAAATAGATAGGCGTTTTCAAATGGTGAAAGGCTTTGTTATGCAAGTGATGTGTGGTGTACGATAATTTATATTTATCAATTAAAGTGCCTAATATTTGTCTAAAACGTACCTTATCCGCTAGACGAATCGCAAAAAACTCACCTGTTTTATCAGTAAAGGTGATGAATTCATCCCCAAAGGCCGCTAATATATCTTCTAGTTGCACCCCTGTTTCCTCATGAAACTCTGCTTTAAACGTGTCTAATTCAGGCAATAAATCAGGCATATCTGTTTCAGCAAATTGCACTAGGTTTTTATACAAAGCCTGAGCGGGGATATTTAAACTCAACAAAACACCCGGTTCTCCAGCCGCACTAATATCCAAGTAATTTGTAATCGGTGGTAACAGTTGACGATAACCCGCTTTAGGAGCCTCTAATACTAGTTGCAGACGCGCTTTGCTCTGACTACTACCATACCCAAAAGCAATACCACGGGCTTTGTCCATACCCAACATTTGCATTTGTTGTTGCTCTTGTGGTGGTAAAGTCGCTTGTAGAAGCGGCTGAAGTTTTTCTAAATTAACCCAAGCAAACACACCCTGAGCACTGCTATCTATGCTTTGTTCCACTGCAAACATGGGGTGCTCATTAACAGTGGTCAGTCCTTTTAATGTTTGTTGAAAATAATCAGAGGTGACTAATAAACCCAGCATTAAATGTAATTGGTGGTTCTCTGGAGAATAGTGCAATAAGAGAGGCAGTTGTTCAGTATTGATAACAGCCAAACCTTGCTCATTAAAACCTTGTTTTAAAGTCAATTCAGGAAAACTGGTCACCTCTTGCAACCAGAGATTGGCACTATCTAAAGAATCAAAGCTGAGTTGGGTGCGCAATAAACTCATAGCTGAAGTAGGCGGTGCATTAGGCGGCAATAAAACAGCCATTTCTAATGGTGCGCGTAAATCACTAAACAATAGATTAAGTATAGGTAAAGGCGCACCTAGTGATTGCAGTTTGGGTAAAAAATGAAGACGCATACCTGCGATCATCTTTTGCACTTGTTTTTGGTGCTCAGGATGCGCTTGAGCAGCTTGTAATGAACTGTGATGTTCTCCGCTAAATAAGCCCCAGAGGGTTGGTAAACGGATATAAGCCACGGTACTATCTGGTAATTGCTGGCGTAAACTGGCAGGGTGAGAAACGGGTGAAAAAGTTTCCGCAGCCGATAGGATGCTCCAGGGTATGAAGGTCAGGGTTAATAACAAATAAGCTAAACGACGCATCAGCATTCTCCTAAAATAGAGGTGATTTAAGCATTTAAATCAGGAATTAAGCGACTTTCCAGACGCGCAATGGCGTCTTTCAAGTACAGTTTACGTTTTTTCAAACGGCGCAATTGTAATTGATCAACATAAGCACTGTCTGAAAGGCGGTTAATGACATCATCTAAATCGCGGTGTTCTTGTTGCAATTCATGTAATTTCATTTGTAATACTAGCGGGTTATCATCATCTTCAAACATTTTCATCACTCATAGATTTAAAGTGCAATTAATTCACCTTATGTTCTTGTTGTAACTGCTTGACCATATTAGGTTCCATTTCAATACCGACCGACCAGCCCGGATTCAGGATAATACCAAAATCACCTATGCCTAGTTTTTCTAAAATCCATTTGAACTCCACTAATAAACCGCCCCCATAATCTGGACAATGTTCGTGAACAAAGGGTTTAGCCCGTTCTGGACTGGTAAAAACGGCAATGAAATCTATCCCTTCTTCCGTGGGTAAAGACAGAGGAATAGCTTTTTGTGATACTTGTAAACCTGCAATCTGATGTTTTTCATCTTTAATAGGAAAAAATACTTGCTGGGTGAGCAAGTATTGCATGAATTCATCTCCTGGTATCGTACCCTCTTGGGCTTTTAAAAGATGGTCTTCTAGTGCGCCATGCGGTTGAAAATTTTCCATCGTATTAACGTCTGCGTTCATATTACATCCTCTATTAAAAATAGACTTGTCCGGCTTTAATCTCAAATCAAAGAGATATAAAGTAAAGTGCGTTCCTTGTCCTTATACTATAACAAACATCAATAAACAGTGTTAATGTCTTCATTCTTCTGCTACGCCTGGGGGTAAATAAGGGGTTAAATGCTGACAAATTTCATCATCTTCTAATGCTTCAGCCAATATTTTAACCTGATGTAGAATAGCCTCAGATTGTGGAGATTTTTCTTGTAGTTCGATGACTTTATCTAACACACCGCTTATATAGCCTTGTCGGGCTAATTGATACAGTTCTGTGGCAAAATCTGGGTCAATAGTGGCTGTTTCTTGGGAAAGTTCTGAGGGTGGAGCATCATCGGCTATATTTTGTATTGTCTCAGCATACATCCAAGTGAAGTTCAAATGCGTGTGTAAGCTATCTAAAATATCATCTAGTTGAAAAGGTTTGGCAATAAAACCTGCGCATCCTACTGCTAGGCTTTGTTCTTGATGAAACCCAAAAGCACTGGCGGAAATAGCAATCACAGGAATATGTTTTAATTTGGGTATTTGTTTTAAACGGCGTGTGGCTTCAAATCCATCTAAACGCGGCATGATTAAATCCATCAATACTATATCAGGTTGAACTTTTTCTGCTTGTTCCAAGCCCTCTTGTCCATCTGCTGCTTGAACCACTTCAAACCCCAATGGGCTTAACAAGCTTTTGAGTAATGAACGATTTTCTTCTTTATCATCCACCACCAATATGCAATATTTTGAATGAGTTCGAGTGTGTTCAGCTTGATGAGGCATTTCATACCCCGTTACTCTCGGTATCTCCATATCGTTAAGATGATGGAAATTTTCTGCTTCCGGCAGGTGTAATGTCAGCCAAAAAGTTGAACCTTGACCCAAATGACTGTCTACATGTAGCTGACCTCCCATTTGTTTTACTAAGGTTTGAGTAATGGATAAACCCAGTCCCGAACCTTCTGTTTTATGTAAAGCATCACTGACTTGTTGAAAGGGATTGAATATGCTGTCTTTATCCGGTTCAGAAATACCAATGCCAGTATCTTTAATCTGAAAGCGAATATGTTCTTCATCTTCATAACCCACACTGAAAGTGACTTCGCCTTTATCGGTAAATTTTACCGCATTGCTTAATAAGTTGATAATGACTTGGCGTAAACGTTTGGGATCAGTATAAATACCTTCTGGCAAAGCAGAGCGTGTTTCAAAATGAAAATTGATGCCTTTTTGCTGTGCTCGCACGACAAACATATCCGCAATGTCTTGTAGAAAACTTTGAAAATGAAAATTTTCAGAATGTAATTCAAGTTTACCAGCCTCAATTTTAGCAATATCTAAAATATCATTAATTAAAGTGAGTAAGTATTCTCCGCTTTTATGAATGACTTTAATGCCATTGTGTTGTTTTTCATTTAATTCGCTATCGCGTAATAAAATTTGAGAATAGCCTAAAATGCCATTCAATGGTGTACGCAACTCGTGACTCATATTGGCTAAAAATGTACTTTTAGCATGATTAGCTGTTTCCGCTTGTTCTTTAGCTTGTTGTAAGATGTCATAGTTCTTAGCCAGCTTTTCTGCCATCTGATTAAAACTACGGGCTAGTTGTCCTATTTCATCTTGTGTTTGTACCTCTACGTGAGTTTCAAAGTGACCCGCACCAATACGTTCAGCCGCTTGTCCTAATTTGCGTAGCGGCGATAAAATAGCCTGTATAGTTAATACACCTAACACGATAGCCAATAACACAAACAACACCAGTGCCGCACTACTTAACAACAAGGCTTGTTGTGCATTAGTCTGTGCTTGTTGATTGCGTTCATTTAATTCTTGCGTTTCTTGTTCAATGGCGTGATCGATTAAGGTGAAAAAACTGTCTTCTGACTCTTCAAGAGAGTTCTTTATCTTAAGAATATCAATACTTGTAATATGTTGCTCTCTGAGAAGTAGCAATTTCGCAGCTTCGGCTTCAAAATACTGGGCTTTACGATGTAAATTTTGCGCCAGTTGCTGTTTATCTGTTGTATCACTCAATATTTCATATTGTTCTAACCAGTGCTCAAGTTCTTCTACTGCTTCAGCAAATTCATCTTCTTCCTCTTCCAGATCAGACGGGTTAATTAGAGACGGTTCACCCTTATTTTTAATCGATTGAGTTTGCATATCAATTAATATCACACTCACAGCTTCCCCCAACATGCGCGAAAAGGCAGCACGAACATGCCCTAAAGAAATCAGTGCGGGAGCATTCTGGCGAGTGACTGTATCAAATTGGTGAGTCATTTGTCGTGTTGTTTGAATACCCAATAAACCGATCAGCACTAATAATAAAGAGACTAGGGTAAATCCAATCATTAATTTGCTTTTAAGAGAAAAATGCATAAATGTGCCTTTTGATGTGGTGGTACATCGTTGGGTCTGTTGGGTGCGCGTAATAGCGTGATCAATAGTCTCTTAGAGTCTATATTTGTATAAACTCTAAAAACAACAAGGCTGATAGCCTTGAAACGGAAAAACCAGTCAATATCTGCTGTTTTATAGAGGGCTGGTGCTGCCTCAAATAGAGAGATATTTCGTATTACGCACAGTGGCGCTCAAATCGCCGTGTTGCGTGTGGCCTGCCTCATTCAAAACTGGCGGCAAGGCATGTATACTCTGTGCGCCTATTTAAGCGTCTATACCAACGGACTGCAAAGCCCCCTTTTCAGCTTTTATTTTTGAATAAAGGGCTGTGCACCTCAAAAAATTGAAGAATTCGCCTTAAAAAAGCGACTTTTCGCTGCGATGCTCCGTATTCGTATAGACTCTAACGGTGAGCCAAAGCCCCATATTGCATGAGATCATGAGTATCGGAAGGCTCTCCTTATACCGATAGGATGTCTTCCCCATTTCTCATTATTTCACCCACGCAGAGTATAAAACTTATGAAAACATTACGTTATCTCATTCCACTTATCATGTTTATGGTTTTAGTGGTGTTTTTATACATTGGCTTGGGCAAAGACCCACGAAAATTAGACTCTACACTGATTGATCAAAATGCCCCAGTGTTTGATTTGCCGCGTGTCACACAAGCAGAAAAACGCATTAGTTCCCAAGAACTTAAAGGCCAAGTGACATTACTCAATGTGTGGGCCTCTTGGTGTGTCTCTTGTCGCCAAGAACATCCTCTGCTCATGCAACTCTCACAGCAAAAACGCATTAATTTGTATGGCTTAAATTGGAAAGATGAATTACCTGCGGCTCAAGCCTGGTTGAATCGCCACGGTGATCCTTACATCGCCAGTGCTTTTGATAACACGGGTCGTACAGGCATTGATTATGGTGTGACAGGCACTCCTGAAACCTTCGTGATTGATAAACAAGGGGTGGTGCGCTACAAACATGTAGGGCCAATTGGTGTGCGCCAATTCACTGACATTCTTTGGCCAATGATTCAAGAACTCGAAAACGAACCCGCCGCATGAAGCTCAAACTCTTTTTACTCCTTGCGCCGTTGCTAGTCGCATTGGTGCTGCTGCAATCCTATTTTTGGGTGCCCACCTATGAAAAACAGACGCGCGGCAATCCTGAGCGTTTGGAAAAATTTATTCATGCTTCTATTGGCGATGCCAAAATTCTCAACCCGATTCTTAATGCCGATGCGTCCAGCAGCGATATTGCTGGACAAGTGTTTGATGGCTTATTGGATTTAGAGGCTGATTGGAGTTTACGCCCGCGTTTAGCCACGCATTGGGAGATCACCGAAACCGCGTATTTACAATTTCAAGCACAGCCGCAATGGCCTGATGCTTCAAGCCTGTTAAAACAAGTACAAGCCTTAATTGAACACACCCCCGCCTTGAAAAGCAATGTACTCGATGTACAAATATTACCTGCCCACACAGAACATGAAACCTTTAATATAGACAGTCAAGACTCACCCTTGAAAGTTGAAGTACAACTGCCGTTGCCTCAACGTTTAGAATTTCATTTAAAAGAAGTTGATCAAGATTTCTTTATGCATTTCAAACCCTTGTTAGGCGACAGCTATGAACAACAACAGCCGTGGCTAGAACAATGGACAGCGCCTGAAAACTTAAATCCAGAACAAGAACAACAATTACGCCAACAACTCGCAGAAAAATATCCGGTGTTTGAGCATAATCCGATATTGTTATTTACCTTGAGAGAAGGCGTGCTCTTTCATGATGGGCACGAATTTGATGCGGGCGACGTGAAATTTACTTACGAAGCCTTAATGGACGCTAAAAATCTGTCGCCGCGCACCTCTGATTTTGAACCCATTAAAAGTTTAGAGATTCTCGACCGCTTTCATCTGCGCATCATTTACAAACGTTTATTTTCACCTGCAATTAATGCCTGGATGATCGGCATTTTGCCGGAGCATTTGCTTAATGCGCAGGCGATGCAAGCAGAAATGGCTGAAAAACATTTATCTGATGCTGCGCGTGATAGTTATGGAATGCGTGATAGCCGATTTAACCGAGCACCGATAGGGACGGGCCCGTTTCGTTTTGTGACTTGGGAGAGTGATGAGCTGATTCATCTGACCCGCAATGAAGATTACTGGGATGGCGCACCGCTGTATAAAGATTATTTTTATCGCATTGTGCCGGATCGCATGACCCAAGAAATTGAATTCCGCACCGGAGCGATTGATAGCTATGCGCCTGAACCCTACCAGGTCGCACGTTATCAAAAAGATGATCGCTACCGCATTTTTGCCAGTCTCGGTTCTTCTTATGTGTATATTGGCTACAACAACCGCCGTACCTTGCTGGCTGATAAACAAGTGCGCCGCGCCTTAGGCATGGCCTTAGATGCTGATGAAATTTTACGCTACGTGCTTTACGGTCAAGCAGAACGCATCACCGGCCCTTATCCCAAACAAACTCAATGGTATAACGAAGCCGTCAAACCTTTGCCTTATGATCCTCAGATGGCGGTGCAATTATTAAATCAGCTGGGCTGGCAGAAAAATGCCGATGGTTGGTTAGAAAAAGACGGCAAAGAGTTTGAATTTAATTTGATTACCAATAATGGCAACAGCATTCGCAAAGCCATCATGACCATTGCACAAGACAACTGGCGTAAAATCGGTATTAAATGCCACACTCAAGTCTTTGAATGGGCCGTTTTTTTACAAGATTTCATCACGCCAGGGCAGTTTGATGCCGTAGTCTTAGGTTGGAGCATGGGTATTGATCCAGACTTGTATCAAATCTGGCATTCCAGCCAAGCGGGCCCTCATCAACTCAACTTTGTCGGTTATGAAAGCCCACAAGCCGATGAACTCATTGTTCGTATTCGCCGCGAATACAATCAAAAACATCAAATAGAATTAACCCGTCAACTGCACCAAATCATTGCAGATGATCAACCCTATACCTTCATTTATGCACCGCGTGTCACACGTATTTTTGATAAGAAAATTGTCATGCTCGGCGATAATGGAGAATTTGAACCGATTCGCACCACTGCCAATGGTAGCTGGATGTTTTATTTCAATCGTTGGAAGAAACTAGAACATTCATTGGAATAAATCGGAACATACAGCCACTCTTAATTGACATTAGACTTGTAACAAGTCTATTAAACGATTCTAAACTTGACTTTTGAACTGGAGAAGGAAACCCCTAATGACACAAATCGCAGATGTTCGAGCACGCGAAATCCTAGATTCCCGTGGTAATCCCACTGTTGAAGTAGATATCAAAACCGAAACTGGCAAATTAGGACGCGCAGCAGTGCCTTCTGGTGCTTCCACTGGTGCCCGTGAAGCTTTAGAACTGCGTGATGGCGGTGATCGTTACAACGGCAAAGGCGTGCAACAAGCGGTCAATAATATTAATGACATCTTGCGCCCTAAAATATTAGGACATGAAGTCGCAGCACAACATGATTTAGATGCCTTATTGTGTGAATTAGATGGCACTGAAAACAAAAGTCAATATGGAGCCAATGCGCTTTTAGGTATTTCTTTAGCCACTGCTAAAGCCGCCGCACAAGAAGCAGAAGTGCCCTTATACCGCTATATGCGTGGCAAAGGCGAAGTACAAATGCCTGTGCCTATGATGAACATCATTAATGGCGGTGCTCATGCGGACAACAGTGTTGATTTACAAGAATTCATGATCATCCCCGCCGGTGCGCCGAGTTTAACCGAAGCGGTGCGTTATGGTGCGGAAGTCTTTCATGCTTTAAGCAGCGTATTGAAAAGCAAAGGGATGAATACAGCCGTGGGTGATGAAGGTGGATTTGCTCCCAACCTGTCTTCTAATGAAGAAGCCATTGAAGTGATTTTAATGGCGATTGAAAAAGCCGGTTATAAAGCGGGCAAAGAGATTTATTTAGGACTAGATGTAGCGAGTTCTGAATTCTATAAAGACGGCCTGTATGATTTAGCCTCTGAAGGTAAAAAACTCGATGCGGCACAATTTACTGATTACCTCAGCGCTTGGGTGGATAAATATCCGATTATTTCCATTGAAGATGGCATGGCAGAAAATGACTGGGAAGGATGGAAATTACTCACCGATAAATTAGCTCAGCGCGTGCAATTAGTCGGTGATGATTTATTTGTGACCAATACTAAAATTCTTAAAGAAGGTATTGATAAAGGCATTGCCAATTCTATTTTGATTAAACTCAATCAAATTGGCACCTTGACCGAAACCATTGAAGCGATTGAAATGGCTAAAGCCGCTGGCTATACCACTATCATTTCTCATCGCTCAGGTGAAACGGAAGATACTACGATTGCTGATTTAGCGGTTGGCTCCAATGCCTTACAAATTAAAACCGGTTCTTTATCTCGTTCTGATCGCGTGGCTAAATATAATCGCTTAATGCGTATTGAAGAGCGTTTAGGTAAAACAACGCAATATCCCGGTTTGAAAGCTTTTCCTGCTGGGCAGAATTGATCCTATTTAAGAATCTATAGGACGACGGGGCATCAACTACACACTCTTTATCTTGTTCAGATGCTCCGTTTCTATATAGACTCTAGCCAAGGAAAATATTATGCGTTTTATGATTTTAACTCTTAGTGGTATCTTTTTATTCGGCTGTGCCAGCCAACCGCAGGTAGATTATGAAGGCTGCGCACCGCGTACTTTATTTTGGGCGCTAGGGCCCAAACCAGGGCAGGCTTATTTGGATGTGTGCCATGTTGAATTGGATATGACGGAAGCCAATCAATATTTTGATTATGTGCCGATTCAAGGCTTTAACCAAGATACACGGCAACCGATGGATAATAACCGAGACGGTATTTCTGGCAATGGTCGCTTGCTGAATAACGGTCAATTGCATTGGGGAGGCAGTGGTTGCTCGCAGTATGCACGGCGTATTGTGCAACAAAGCTGTGATCGTTTAGGCAATGCAGTGCGCACTGGAGGTTGTGAGTGGATTGCGGTGCAATTAACCCCTAAACGCGGCATTGAACAAGCTTATGTCAGCTTCACCCCCGTATCCCGCGTGCGTCAACCCGATGGCTCAGAAGCGGATAATTTTTCGCGCACCTTTACCACCGGGTTTTCTAATTGTCCTTGATTCTATGCACTGTCATTCAGTAAAGCCCAAAAGGGTGGCTTCTATTATATAGCAAGATGACATCAGTTGTTAAGACTGCCAGTCCTTCAAGGACTGGCAGTCTTGGGTTTGGCTCTATCGTA
>JADGEH010000089.1 GCA_016744475.1 Thiotrichales bacterium
GCAGTCTTAACAACTGATGTAATATTGCTATAGTATAAAGTTCTATTTTATTTATTTCATTTGACGGGAACGATAGAAATGTTAAACAAAATTCAACTCATAAATTTCAAAATTCATGAAGATACAACAGTCAATTTAAGCCCCTTCACGCTTTTAGTTGGCCCTAATGGGTGTGGAAAAACATCTGTTTTACAAGCTTGTTTTGTTTTATTGGAAGGTATTTTTAAAAAAACCATTTTCTATGGAGAAAAAATGGCTTTAGATAAATTCACAAAAACCTCATCAAATGTTTCTCCTGAAATAAAGGCTGAAGGCGTTTATCATGAAATCAAATTTGATGTTTTATTTAATCCATCCAAACACTATAATAACCACGTAACAATTCATCGTATGGATGAAGTTTCAATCAAGTATAATAGCTCTAATAGCTTTGATATGCCTTTAATAGGGGAGGAGGCATTCCCCAGCTTTTTTAAACTAATAGGCCAGTATCTTTTACAACCTTCTTATTGCCCCGACGTGACACCTAAGTTATCAAAGAACGGGGCAAATTTAGCGTCTACCGTTGCTTATCTCATGACCTATGATCATGAACGTTTTCTTGAATTACAAGAAAATATTCAAATCATCATCCCTACAGTTAAAAAAATTCGAGTGCGTCCGGCTAAAGTTGAACTGGAAGAAGAAAAAGAAATTCAGGTCAATCGCAAGCCTTTTCTGATTCCAGAAACCCGTGAAGTGATAGGCCATGAATTGGTATTTGATACTGCCAGTGGTACCGCTATTCCCGCCAGCGCGATGAGCGAAGGCACCTTGATGACATTAGGTATTTTAACGGCTGTCATGCATCCAGATTGTCCTAATACGGTTTTGTTAGATGATATTGAACAAGGGCTGCATCCTTTAGCACAAAAAGATTTAATTCAATCCTTGAAACGCCTTCAAGAGATTCGACCTGACTTACAACTGATCGCCACCACACACTCCCCTTATATTATTGATGAATTGCCTCCCAGCGCTATTTGTGTCATGGCTTGTGATGAGGCGGGCAAGGTCTACGCACAAACATTGGATCAACATCCAGAGGCTTCACACGCTTTAGATGTATTAACAACAGGAGAGTTTCTTAGTGCAGAAGGTGAAAGCTGGGTGATTTCACATGATTAAGATTTTAGTGGTGTGTGAGGCAGAAGCAGATTTTCGTATGGCAAGAGATTTAGCGGATCGTGTTTGTAAAGAACGAGCCCCTGAATGGGTCGCCGATACTTTAGAATATTTGCGCACTTGGTGCGGTATTGAAAAAGGCACTGACTTTAGTCTTTGGCATAATATTAAATATTTAGCGCAACAACATAATATTCGAGTGGTGGGTCGCAAGCCTCATGGTTCTGCTGATTATGCACAAGCACGTAAAGCTTTATTGTTGGCTCATAAAGAAAAAATCAGTACAGTGATTTTGATGCGTGATGCTGATACCCAAGGTGAATCTCGTCGTTTAGGGTTAGACACCGCGCGTAAAGAATTATTGAATACATTAACCATCATCATAGGACTGGCTGATAGCAAACGAGAAGCTTGGGTGTTAAATGGATTTATACCTTGCAATGATAAAGAACAACAAAGATTACAGGATTTAAATAAAGAACTTGGATTTGATGCATGTTTAGAGGCTCATCGTTTGCGCACAGTGTCCCAAGAAGGATCAGATGTTCGCCACATCAAGAAATCATTGGAGACCTTAATTCATGAAGGATACGACAGAGAATGCCAATGTTGGCAGGAGACTGAATTAAAAGTGTTATTTGAAAGAGGTCAAACAACGGGCTTGGCGGATTATCTTCAAGAACTAGAAGGTGTTCTTATCAAAAAACTGGAAAAATCATCATTTTAACTGACGCTACGCAATGGCAACTTTGTAGGATGGAATAGTGCTGCGTATTCCACCCTACCCGACGATGTACACCTTATAGCGATGTTACGATGCCTCAGCCTCCTGGTTTTCATCCCCATCCCGACTCAACAGCGCTTCAACAAACTGTTCCGCGTTAAACACGCGCAAATCATCAATGCGCTCGCCAATGCCAATAAAACGGATCGGAATTCCGGTTTGCTTGGCAATCGCAAACACAATTCCGCCTTTTGCCGTGCCGTCCAACTTCGTCACGCTAATCCCCGTCACCTCAACCGACTGATTAAACTGCTGCACCTGGTTTAACGCATTTTGTCCCACGCTGGCATCGACAATAATCATCGTTTCGTGCGGCGCATTGGGATCAATTTTCTTCATCACACGATGGACTTTTTCTAACTCCGACATCAAGTTCCCCTGCGTGTGCAAACGGCCTGCGGTATCAGCAATTAACACATCAATGTTGCGCGCCGTGGCTGATTGCAAAGCATCAAAAATCACTGAGGCCGAATCCGCCCCGGTTTGTTGTGCGACCACAGGCACATCATTGCGCTCTCCCCAGACTTTAAGCTGCTCCACCGCTGCCGCACGGAAAGTATCCCCCGCTGCCAACATCACCGAACGCCCTTCGGCTTGAAAACGTTTAGCGAGTTTCCCGATAGTTGTGGTTTTGCCCGCGCCATTCATGCCCACCATCAAAATCACAAACGGCTTGTCACTGTTGCTCGGTATATCCAAAGGCAGTGAGACCGGAGCTAACAACGCACTCATATCTTCATGCAAAGCCGCAAATAAAGCCTCCGTGTCCTGCAACTGCGCTTTGCTCACCCGCGTTTGCAAATCCGCAATGATTGCCTGTGTCGCTTCCACACCCACATCGGCGACTAACAACAGTGTTTCAATTTCTTCCAACACCTCATCATCAATCGCTCTTTTGCCTAATCCCAGCTTCGCAAGCCCCGAAGTTAAGCCCGACCGGGTGCGGTTTAAGCCCTGTTTTAGCCGCGAAAACAAACCGCCACCGCTGCGAGGCTTTTCCTGTGTATCCGAGTCATGACCCGTGGTGCCCTTAATCAAGTCACCCACATCGGTATTTAAAGTTTTGCCCAAGCGCGACATAAAGCTGGGTTTTTTGCTGTTTTCTTCGCTCATAATAGGTTTTCGTCTCAGTAATAGTGAAAACATGGAATGAGCGCAATTTTAACGCAGGCGATGCCCTGCGTGTTCATGAATCGCAGCATGAATGTAAGAAGAACGACAAATTCCTCGTGATGCTCGCTAAAACCACGCGAGAAAAAGCTTCGGATATTGAAGTATTATTGATATTTGGAAGCAGACACACTTGCCCCAAAGATAAATGGACTGGTCCAAGTTTAATCCCGCCACTTTTCACTATGGCGCTTAAACCTGGACAAGTTTAAAAACCTAAACAGACTTTTTTATAACGACCTTTGGAGGTTCATGATGTTTCAACGTATCTTTATGCGATTATCCAGTGTTTTCATGGTGTCAATGCTACTGCTCAGCAGTGCCGCCTATGCGCGAAATATTCCCCAAGCAGCGACGGCGAATGACAAGTATTTTTATGGCACACAAGTCTTGTCATGCCCCAGCGACGCAGGGCAATACGGTGATTTTAATGATTATGGCTATTGGAAAGGCGGTGCTTGGTGTGGTCAAACTGGTAAAGCCGGATACTGGGTGTGGGTCAATCCTAACTGGTATGTATGGCAATACAAAATTCCTGCAAAAGCCCACGTTAATCAAAAATATAGCCAAATGGTGCAACTCATGAAGTGCCCTTCTGACGCCGCTCAATATGGCAATTTCCGAGATTATGGTTATTGGGGCGGTGGTGCCTGGTGCGGCAAAACAGGCAAAGCCGGACACTGGGTGTGGGTTAAACCTTATTGGTATGTTTGGAAAAACAAACGCCGTTAAATCAGCCCTCATGGTGGAATACGGCGCGATAACACGCATCTTTCAAACAACGTGTCCGTCGCACCTATTCCACCCTACTTCAATCGGTCTAAACACAAACGTTCGCGTGTATCAAACAATCGGCGTGCGCCCATAAACACCGCGAGCACAGTGCCGAAACCCGTCCCCGCACCGATCAACAAAAAGATCAGAATTTGATATTTCACCGCCTCAATAGGCGCGGCACCCGCCATGATTTGCCCCGTCATCATACCGGGTAAAGTGATTAAACCCGCCGCCGCCATGCTATTGAGCAAAGGGATCAAACCCGTGCGCACACTGTCACGACGAATATCACTGATCGCCTCATGCCAAGTATGACCCAACATTAAACGGCCTTCGAGTATGTACCGTTGCTGCACCGCCGCTTGCGTGAGCTTATCCAAACCTAAAGCAATGCCGCTCATGGTGTTGCCGATCAAAATGCCCAGCAAAGTAATCGAATACTGCGGCTCATACCACGGTTGGGGTTGCAACAAAAACCACAGAGCAAACAAGCCAATGACCACCGCCGAGACCATGATCGAACTGCTGCCCAGCCAAAAAGTCCACCATCCGGTAAAACGCCGTGATTGCTGATGCACCACTTCATAACTCGCCGCCAGCAGCATCACGCACACCACCAACAGGGTTAAACCCGGATGGCCTTGAGAAAATAAAAATTTAAGAATAAAGCCAATCGCCATTAACTGTACAAAAGCGCGTAAGCCCGCCCACAAAATACGCCGACTCATGCTCGCCAAACCTATCACCGCACAGGTCACAGACAAGGCCGCCAGTAATAAAGCCGCCAACAATAAATCCCACCAAGACAAAATAATCATGAATACCATCCCTGATTCAAGCGCCGCCTATCCGACAACCCTAACCCATTAAAAACCCCCGCACAATAGACGGGTTGCAAGGGGTATGCATCGACTGCAAAGGCGTGGATGTTGGCCTGTTTTTCCGCTTTTTCTCGTTCAATAGCCCGCTATAGGGACAATATTTCAGTTGTACTGGAGCATCGTGGTTAAGACCTGACAGGTTTTGGAAACCTGTCAGGTCTGTCGTACAACTGACTTATGTTCTCTATATTTGCCTCAAAAAACCGAAAAAACCGCCTCAAAACCACACCTTTTCGCTACGATGCCGACCCCTCGCAACCAGTCTAATGACAAACAACGGCGCAAAAAGACACCGCCAATGCAGCCCCACAGCGGTAAGCCGCTGATCACCATGCCCAACACCATACCGCATCAACATCATCAAAACCGTCATGCCTCATCATCTTCATGGCGCTCATTATCCATTGTGCTGTGTTCGCTACCTTTTGTAATATCCCAACCCATATGCGCCGACAAAGATTGCACTGTTTCATTGATTTGATCGGCGGGGACATGGGCTTTTTTAGCGGCTTCTTCGATATGTTCGCGGGGGATGGCTTGGCGGGGGTTGAGGTAGCCAAACAATCGGCTAAATCTAGGAGCTTTATAAAATACAACTTCACCAAAACGAGAATGTTCTTTCCCTCGCCAATAAGCTGCAAACCCATCTAAAAAAAGGCGTTCAATCAGCAGGCGGCGGGTGTCGTCATCAGGCCATTTTTCAGCCAGAGCCGACAGCGCGGCGCTGCGGGGATGGTAATGTTCATCTTCAACGGCGCGTTCAGTCAGCAGGCGGCGGGTGTCGTCGTCAGGCCATTTTTCAGCCAGGGCCGACAGCGCGGCGCGGCGGCTTCCATAATGTTCATCTTCAACGGCGCGTTCAGTCAGCAGGCGGCGGGTGTCGTCGTCAGGCCATTTTTCAGCCAGGGCCGACAGCGCGGCGCGGCGGTTTCCATAATGTTCATCTTCAACGGCGCGTTCAGTCAGCAGGCGGCGGGTGTCGTCGTCAGGCCAGTTTTCGGCTAATTCGTTAATGGCTGTTTGTCTAATATAGATATATTCATCTTTAACTGCATATCTGTTGAGTTGAGTGCGTGTATTAGTATTTACCCAACTTTTAGCTAAGGCTTTCATTGCTACAACACGAATTTTTGAGTTATCTCCTGTTTGTAAATAAGACTCAAGTAAACTTTGGCTTTCATTGTCAACCCAATAATTTGCTATAGCTCGAAATGCTCCTGTTTTGGCTTTTTCATCATTATATTGGATGAGTTTTAGAAGCGTGTTTTTATCCTTTGTCAGTGTTCCTATAAATTCAGACAGCAGCCATTTTCCACTTTCTGTCGCTAAAGAAATACTGTGTATGTTATTAGTTAGATCGCATGTATAAACCCAAGAATTTCTTGTGCTTTGTATAGCTGTAATTAATGCTTGACCAAATTCTTTATAAAATTCAGTTGCAGATTCATGTGTAGATGAAAAAACAGAGAAAGCCACTGGTTCTATAAGCGTCAACATCTTTATTATTTGAATAATCAGAAGATTGCTTGTTCGGGATAATTTCATAGGATTCTTAGCCTCACTTAAACACCAAATGGCCAAAATCATCTCTGGTAATTCAGTTTCCCCATCCCAAGATTCCAAATTCGTCCGTGTTACCAAAAACTCCACAATCTGTCCTACAAACTTCTCATCAATTTGTCCACACACCAAGCGCAATACTTCACGCCAATCATCATCTCGGCAATATTTATCGAAAACGCTCATCAAACCTTCTATTTTGAGAGATTGCTTATCTTTAAATAGATAGACCAGTTCCGCCGCACAGAAGTATTCCAAAAAAGTTCGATGCACAAAGGCATAGCTGTCTGCGCCCAGGAAACAGAGGATGAAGTTACGCTCACGTAATTGCTGAATCAAAGCATTGGCAGCGGCACGGGCTTGCCCAAAATGCAGTTCTTCACACAAATAGTTTTCGATGATGTTGAGTAGTGCTTCACCGTGAATGATGTTGGCGGCTTGGCCTTCAGCTTTGCCCGTCTGCATGGTGTAGGCAATGCGGCGCAGGATGGCTTTTTTGGCGCGTAGGTCGATGTCGGCACTGAGTCCAGGAAAGTCTTGCAGGCCGCGTTCGGTGTCCCATTGTTGCAACAGCACTTCGCTGGCTTTTTCGTACAGCAGCACGCGGTCGCGTGGCAGTTCTTGATAGCGGTTGATGATCGCCATCATGGTCAGCAACAGCGGGTTGCCCGCCAGCATTTGGATGGATTTGGCGCTGTTTATGGCTTTGGCGAGGCGTTCGCGTTTGGCTTCGCCGTCGCTTTTGTCCTTGAAAGCGACGCTGTGCCAGCGTTGGAGAAAGCTGTGGATGTGTTCTGCATCAAAGTCTTGCAGCATAAAATCGCGGAAGGCGGCATCGCGCAGGCGTTGTGGCTTGTAGCCCACCACCCGCGAGGTGAGGATGATGCGCGTGTGTTTGTATTCGTTGCTAAAGCGGTGGATGTCGTTGGTGACATGTTCGCGCTCCACTGGGTCGAACACTTCGTCTAAACCGTCTAGCAGCAAAATCACGCGGCGCTCTTGTTTGAGCAAATAGTCCAAAGTGTGTTGATTGAGTCGATGCCAGGTGGGGGCTTCGTGTAAATAGCGCAGAAAACTTTTACCGCTGGGACAAGGCCAGCGATTGTAGTCGCGCAATTCAATCAGCAGAGGAAGGGCTTGGGTGTAGCGTTGGTGAGCGTTTTCGTTACGCGCCCATTCCAGCGCGAGAAAGCGCAGCAAGGAGGATTTGCCTGAACCGGGATCGCCGAGAATGACCATGTTGCTGTCCAATTTATCGGGCTTTAATAACTCCATCACAGGTTGCAAGGGTTGTTCTAAATAGCTGCTGCGTTGCTTGTCTTGTTGCTTTTCCAGTGCTTGTAGTTCTTCTTCGTCAATCTCGCCTTGTTCGAGTAGGCGTTGTAAATGTTCTTTGGGCAATTCGAGCATTTGCGGGCGAAAGCTATGGCATTCGCGCACTGACTGCGGCACGAACACGCTCCACAATTGCACCGCGTAGTACGCCCCGCTGGTGTCCATGCTGTCGAGGCTGAGATGTCCAAAGCGTTCGTACACCGCTTCGCGGTAGGTGTCTAAATCGAAATCTGGCGGCAAGCCTTGTAGGGCTTTTAAGGCTTCGGCGTTGTCGTGTTGTTGTAGGTTGTCAAAGGTTTGCTTGAGTTCGATGTCGCTGTCGCGGATGTCGCGCACTTTGCGGGCAAAGCGTTTAGCGATGCGTTGCCAAGAGAAGTCTTCAGGCACAGGCCAGGGATAGGGTAATTGTTCCCAGCTTTGCGCAAACACTTTGGGATCGAGATGGTAATCGGGTTCGAGAAATAGTTGGGCGAGTGCTTCTTGCACAGCGGTTTTTTTAAGAAAGACTTTGACCGCATCGCTCATGCTACGCACCCGTTCTTCGGATACGTCATTGTCGAGCAATTCGTTTTCTATCAAATCCAGCAAACTGAGTAGGGCTTGTGCTGTGGCTTTGCTTAAGGTTTTGCGGTTGATTGGAGAAAATACGTTTTTGAACGCTTCGCTGACGTAGTTTTTCGCCGCATCCTCCGCTACGTCTTTGAAGATGTCTTCTAACACGGGATACAGCAGGGTTTGAGCCGCTTGGCTCACACCTAGGCCCACTAAAATATCGAGCATGGGTTGTCCTTTGCTTTTTTATGGAGTTCGATACTTTACCGTACTTGAGGCGGTGTCGGATATGCTTTGTGGGTGCCCACAGGCAGCACTGCTAAGAAAAAAGACTTTGAATTCAATGTATCAACCTCCTTTCCTCGAAGGAGGGGATTAAGTTTATTAATTCTTTGGCGGTGCAACAAACGTCCACAAAAAAACCGAGCCTAGGCTCGGTTTTTTTGTGGCAAGCAGTGGACTTACGTTTTTATGCCGCTTCTATAATCGGGATGACTTTATCGGCGGTCTCTTTGTATTCCGCGATTTCGTGGAAGTTCAAATAGCGGTAGATGTTGTCAGCCATCGGGGCGATTTTGTCGGCGTAAGTCATGTACTCGCTCATGGTGGGGATTTTACCCAACAAGGCACTGACGGCAGCGAGTTCGGCGGAGGACAGATACACGTTGGCCCCTTTGCCTAAGCGGTTGGGGAAGTTGCGGGTGGAGGTGGAGACGACGGTGGTGTTGTCGCCGACCCGCGCTTGGTTGCCCATGCACAGAGAACATCCGGGCATTTCAGTCCGCGCACCTGCCGTGCCGAAGGTAGAGTAAGCGCCTTCTTCGGTGAGTTGGTGAACGTCCATGCGAGTCGGTGGCGTGATCCATAAACGGGTGGGGACAGCACCTTGGCCTTCTAGCAGTTTGGCGGCGGCGCGGTAGTGTCCGATGTTGGTCATGCAAGAGCCGATGAAGACTTCATCAATGCTGGTGCCTGCGACATCGGATAAGGTTTTCACGTCATCAGGATCGTTCGGGCAGGCGAGAATGGGTTCTTTAATCTCGGCTAAATCAATCTCAATCACGGCGGCATATTCTGCATCATCATCGGCTTGCAGCAATTCAGGATTAGCTAACCATTCTTCCATGCCTTTGATGCGGCGTTCTAAAGTACGAGGATCACCATAACCACTGGATATCATCCATTTCATCAGGGTGATGTTTGAATTTAAGTATTCAATCATCGGTTCTTTATTCAACTGCACCGCACAACCTGCCGCAGAACGTTCGGCAGACGCATCGGATAATTCAAAAGCTTGTTCTACTTTTAAATCAGGCAAGCCTTGGATTTCTAAGATGCGACCGGAGAAGATGTTCTTCTTGCCTTCTTTTTCTACGGTTAATAAACCTTCTTGAATAGCGGCATAAGGAATGGCGTTGACTAAATCGCGCAAGGTGATGCCGGGTTGCATTTCACCTTTGAAACGTACCAGTACGGATTCTGGCATGTCTAAAGGCATCACGCCCAGTGCGGCGGCGAAAGCGACCAGACCGGAACCTGCGGGGAAGCTGATGCCGATAGGAAAACGGGTGTGGGAGTCGCCGCCTGTGCCCACGGTGTCGGGTAATAATAAGCGGTTTAACCAAGAGTGAATCACGCCGTCGCCAGGACGCAAGGACACGCCGCTGCGGTTGCGGATGAAGTCAGGCAAGCTGTGTTGCAGCTTGATGTCTACGGGTTTGGGATAAGCGGCGGTGTGGCAGAAGCTCTGCATCACCAGATCAGCGGAGAAGCCTAAACACGCCAGTTCTTTTAACTCGTCGCGGGTCATGCCGCCCGTGGTGTCTTGGCTACCGACGGTGGTCATTTTCGGTTCGCAATAGGTGCCAGGGCGCACGCCCTCTACGCCGCAAGCTTTACCGACCATTTTTTGCGCCAGCGAGAAACCTTTGCCGCTGTCAACTGGGGGCGCGGGTTTGAGGAACATGTCGGTGCTACCCATGCCGAGAGTTTGGCGGGCTTTTTCAGTGAGTCCACGACCAATGATCAGCGGAATACGTCCGCCTGCGCGTACTTCGTCAGGCATGGTGGTGGGTTTTAAATCGAATTCTGAAATCGTTTCGCCTGCGGCGTTGAGGATTTTGCCTTCATAAGGACGGATGGTGATTTCGTCGCCCATTTCAAGTTTGCTGACATCGCATTCAATCGGTAATGCGCCCGCATCTTCTGCGGTATTGAAGAAAATCGGCGCAATTTTGCCGCCGAGAATCACGCCGCCTTGACGTTTGTTGGGCACGAAAGGAATGTCGTTGCCCATGTGCCACAGCACGGAGTTGATGGCAGATTTTCTGGATGAACCAGTACCGACCACATCGCCGACATAAGCCAGCGGTAAACCTTTTTCTTGTAATTCGGCGATTTTCTCTAAAGCGCCATCCATACGGCTGACGAGCATAGCTTTGGCGTGCAAAGGAATGTCTGGGCGGCTCCAAGCTTCTGAGGCAGGCGATAAGTCATCGGTGTTGGTTTCGCCAGGGACTTTAAATACCACGACTTTGAGTTCTTCAGGCATAGCGGGCTTGCGAGTGAACCATTCACCATTCGCCCACGCTTCCATGACTTTTTTAGCGTTTTCGTTGGTGTTCGCTTTTTCCGCTACGTCATGATAAAGATCAAACATTAATAAGGTGCGAGACAGTTTTTCTACCGCAATATCAGCGACTTCAGCATCTTCTAATAAGTCCACTAAGGTTTGAATGTTGTAACCACCCAGCATGGTGCCCAACAACTCAGTGGCTTTAGATTTACTGAGCAAAGGCGATTGTGCTTGGCCTTTCGCCACGTCCGCTAGGAAACCCGCTTTCACGTAAGCGGCTTCGTCTACACCAGGAGGCACACGTTCCACCAGCAATTCCATCAAGGTATCTTCTTCGCCAGCGGGAGGGGCTTTTAATAATTCAACTAAACCCGCTACTTGCTCAGCATTTAATGGCAGGGCTGGCAGACCTTCGGTGGCGCGTTCTTCGACGTGTTTTCTATATTCTTCAAGCATAAATAGCTCCTGGTTTTTTGTGGATAATAATCAGTGCCTTAATTATACTTGATAATTTATTTAAGGCTGCACCGAAAGGTGATTGTTTTTGTTAATGATGGATTCCCGCCTTTTTACACACAGACCTAAAAAAGCCGCTGGTTCGATTCAGAACCAGCGGCTTTTTTGTGGATAAGGACTTCTGGGTAAAAGGATTTATGACTTATTGCGCTACAGGGGTGCCAGGCACCTCGGTTTGAGGGTCTTCTTTAGGGGGCAGATTGTCTTGTGTCAATTCAAAACTGGTTTTAAGCGAGTTGTTCACATTCACGTTGTACACGCCTGCCCGTAAACCGTACACCTCTAAGGGAAACTTCAGCGTAAATCGCTCAATGGCTTGAGTGCAAGCCACATCTTCATCGGAAGGCGGGTTCACTGTCACATCAATACGGAAATCACCGTTATTATTGAGGGGAATCGGCTTTTGATCATAAGCGCTGAGCGTTTCGCAGCCATCGCGCAAATAGCCGTTCACCGTTGCGCTAACTTGCAGGGGCATGGATTCCATAACATTAATATCCACTGATTCAACAGCCGCATAGAACGGTAAAATGCCATCCACAGGCGGTTTAGGTTCTGGCTTGATATGCTGATACGCTTCTTTCAAATCAAAGCTCATCGCCCCTGGGCGAGCATTTATATCTAAGCGGATGCGATAAATGGTGTCTGAACCTGCGATTTTTACGCACGGTACAAAGACATGTTGACCATCAAATAAGGCGGCACAATTCTTATCTTGCAGCGCAGCATTTTGCGCACGATTGCTTTCAATACGTTCACGAAAGCCTTCACGCATTGGCAAAGTAGCCCCAAATGCACCGTCATAAACCGCTTCTAAAATACCTTCAGGCGTAGGCTTGGCAAAAAACAAACGCTGTTGTCCTGGCTCAAGATAAGTGGAACAAGAATGCGTGTTAAAGCCGCTGACCTTAACTTCCATATCCCCTTGGCCTTTGAAATATTGCGTGACGGTGATAGTAGCCGTGTCGCCTTCAACCGCCTTCACGACCCCTTCAAACGCCAACGCTGCCTGATCCATGCGTTGCTCAATGGATGACGGGATAGCTTCTGGAGACGGTGAGCAAGCCCATAAAGGGGATGCTACCAGCACGCTGGATAAGGCTAAAGAACAGATAAAAAGTGGCTTAGACATAAAAACCTCCGAGTGGGCGTATAAAGTGTTGTGATGATGTGTAGAAAACCTAAACCTACAGCACTGTGTCGGTAGATTGATCACGAAAAGATGAGCGCGGGGTTTTGCTGGATAAGATGTTGTTTGCTCAGATTGCATGGCTCGCGTCTTTAGAGCCTATACGAAGATGGGGAATCGAAGCGAAAATTCGCTATTTTGAGGCAGGTTTTTCGGTTTTTTGCAGCCGATTATCCCGTTTTCGTATAGGCTCTTAACCCTCTGGCTTTATCTTCCAAGCTATTCAGGCTACAGTGGCTATTTTCGCCCAACATGCCCAAATTCCTGTATTTATGAAGCCATTTAGCACACTTGAACGCTTGTCGCTGCTGGTTTTGCTGTCGTTTTGTGTCGCTATTGTGTTGCTAAGTCTTTGGTTGTTGCCTAGTTTGCTACCATCACAACACAGTTCACGCCAGCTACCAGTATCTTCCTCTTCTATGCCTCAACGCTCATCCAGCAGCAATAGCGGCTTGGATGCCTCCTCTGGCGCACGTTTGCGCCGTTCACCAGAATCATCGACGGATACACCGCTATATGCGCGTTGGCAGTTATATGTCTATGTGCTGGGCTTATTGACTGTGTTCGGTGCTGGAGTGGGCGGGTTGTTTTATTTGCAACGCCAGCATTTACAAGGTGTTTCACACCATATGCAGCGTGAAAAAGCGCATATTTACGCGCTGCTCGCGTCGATGCAACGCGGTATTTTGTTTGAGAATCTGCAACGCAATGTGATTTATTACAATCAAGCTTTTTTAACCGCGTGGAATTTGTCGGATGATGCTGAGATCACGGGACAACCTATCCAGGCGGTGATGAAAATGGCGGCACAGCATCTGGCGGAGCAGCAGCAATATGGCATTTTGTTTATGGCGATAGCCGAAAAAAATCTGGAGGTATTGGAGCTAGAACAACAAGACGGACGTCTGTTGACTCAGCAATACCATCAAGTACGTGATACAGATGCTTGCTTAATCGGTGGATTGTGGGTGTATGAGGATGTCACCAAAGCCCGTCAAACCTCCGCTCAATTAGCGCATCTGGCTGAGCATGATGCTTTAACCGGATTGCACAACCGACATTATTTACAAGAAGTGTTGGCGCGCATGGAATCCGCGCAGCACCCAGAGCAAGAGCAAGCTTTGCTGTTTTTTGATTTAGATGAGTTCAAATATATTAATGATACGTATGGGCACGGAGCGGGCGATACGGTGTTAATCCGTTGTACGCAAGAGATTCAGCAGTTAGTCGGCGATGATGCGGTATTGACTCGAATTGGCGGCGATGAATTTGCGATTGTTATGCCGCACTCGGATAAGAAGGCGTGTGAAACACTGGCTGAGCGCATTGTCTATTGCATTTCTCACATCTCTTTTCATTTAGATGGCAAGGTGTTGCGTTTAACTTGTAGTCTAGGCATTGCCTTGTATCCCAGTCATGCCGAGGATGCAGAGACGTTGTTAGCCCATGCCGATGCAGCGATGTATCAAGCTAAAGCGGCGGGCAAAAATACTTGGCGTATGTATCGCCCTGATAAAGACACGTCGGCGGCGATGGTGGCGCATTTTTCTTGGAGCAAACGCATTGAACACGCCTTGGAAAATGGCTTGTTGCGCTTGTTTTTTCAAAGTGTGCACCACACTCAAGATTGTCGCTTGGCACATTTGGAAGTACTAATTCGGATGCAAGATGTGTCTAACCCGAATCATTTAGTGACTCCGGATCGTTTTATTCCTTTGGCTGAAAAAACCGGATTGATTTTTGATATTGATTTGTTTGTGATCGAACAAAGTATTGAGTTACTGGCACGTTCTACCCGGATTCCACCTTTGGCGATCAATATTTCAGGCAGTTCGATGGAAGATCATAATTTGCCGTATTACATTATTAAGAAATTGGAGAAAAAAGGCGTTGAACCGCATCGTTTGTTAATTGAATTAACGGAAACCAGCGCTGTGGCTGATTTACATGATGCGCAAAACTTCATTGATGTTTTGTCTAAAGCGGGTTGTTCTGTGTGTTTGGATGATTTCGGCGTGGGTTTTTCTTCTTTTGCTTATTTAAAGCATCTTAATGTGGATATTTTAAAAATTGACGGTTTGTTTATTAAAGAACTAGAGAATGATCTGGATAATCAAATTGTGGTCAAGGCCATTGTTGATGTAGCGCGTAGTATGGGTAAACACACTATTGCGGAGTTTGTAGAAACTAAAGCGACCTTAGAACGGCTACGTCAGATGAAAGTCGATTATGTGCAAGGCTATTATTTGAGCAAACCTCAAGCCTATCACCCGGCCTTTCAAGGCGTACCCGTCTCGACCATGAAATTCCCCTGGCGGGCTGTGGATCGAGAAAAAATGCGATCAGAATAAAACATCTTGTCATCGCCTCTTTATCAACTTTAAGGAAAGACTATGAATGCAGATATGGAAATGGATTTAACCAGTGGAATTGCGGCTTTTGAAAGCAAGCAGTTTCCGCGTGCTTATGATTTGTTAGAGCCTTTAGCTGAACAAGGCCATACTGAAGCGCAATACCGTTTGGCGATTATGTTGCAAAATGGTTTAGGCCGAGTGGCTAATATGCCCAAAGCCGTGGCTTATATGGAACACGCCGCGCAACAAGGACATGCTTTAGCTCAGCATGGCTTAGGCTTTATGTATATGGAAGGGGAAGGCGTGGAGAAAAACGGTAGCACCGCTGTGCATTGGTTTAAGCAAGCGTCTGAGCAGGGTTTGATAGGTTCTATGACTACGCTGGCGGGGATGTATGAACAAGGTAACGGCGTGGAGCAAGATGCTGAAGAGGCTAAACGTTTGTATAAACTAGCCGGGTTTGATCTGTAAGCATTGATAACTTCTAAACTTTAGGGATAGCAGCACCAGCCCTGCTTAATGTGATTCAGTTGCATTAAGACAGTAATCGTTCTGTAGAAACATGAGGTTTACCTTTATATTGATTTTTGGAGGAGGTGTTTTTAATACCACGTTTATGTTTCTTAAACTTTTTCAGTCGTATATTTTTGGCCATCTCTATCATAAAAATAGCAAATTCAACTGTACTACAAGTGACAAAAGGCGGCCAATCTTCATCCTCAACTACTAAATTCATAGCATTGAAGGTTGTCGCCATGTCTTCTGCAAGATAATAATTGGACACTTCTTCATGGATGTTTTTTTCGGGGTGCGCTGCTTGCATAGTGGCCATCACTATAGCAAAATTATATCAGTTGTTAAGACTGCCAGTCCTTGAAGGACTGGCAGTCTTGGCTTTGAAGATATCCTAAGCCTATAAATGATGTAATTTAGCTATATACTGAAAAAAGCCTTTCAACCTTGGAGTTCTTATGTCCGCTCTTCAAACGCATGACGATAATCCCGCACAATGGCAGCAAAATGATGTGGCTGGCACGATGCACGTCCGCTCTGGTAAACCGGTGCTGGATACCAGCCATAAAGCGATTTTGTATTTGGAAAACATCAGCGTCAGTTTTGATGGTTTCAAAGCCATTAATGACTTGAATTTATACATTGATGCGGGCGAATTGCGCTGCATTATTGGACCGAATGGGGCGGGTAAAACCACCATGATGGACATCATCACGGGGAAAACCCGCCCTGATACGGGACAAGCTTGGTTTGGTCAGCAAATGAATTTACTCGACATGAGCGAGGCTGAAATCGCCCAAGCTGGGATTGGGCGTAAGTTCCAAAAACCTACAGTGTTTGAACAGCATAGCGTGTTTGAAAACCTGGAATTAGCGATGGCAGGCGATAAAGGCGTGTGGGCGAGTTTGTTTGCCACATTAAATGCTGTGCAGCGCGAGCGCATCGAGGAAATCCTGGGCGTTATTGGTTTGCAGGCGCATAGTCAGCAGTGGGCGGGAGCTTTGTCACACGGACAAAAACAATGGTTAGAAATTGGGATGTTGTTAATGCAAGAACCCAAATTATTACTGGTGGATGAACCTGTGGCGGGCATGACGCATCAAGAAATGGATCGCACGGCGGAGCTTTTAATCTCTCTGGCAGGGCAGCATTCTGTGGTGGTGGTGGAGCATGATATGGATTTTGTGCGCTCGATTGCGAATAAGGTCACAGTGCTGCATCAAGGCAGCGTGTTAGCGGAAGGCACAATGGATCAGGTGCAAAATGATGAACGGGTGAAAGCCGTTTACTTGGGAGAATGACAGATGCTCAACATCCACGAACTCAACCAGTTTTATGGCGAAAGTCATACTTTGTGGGATTTAGAATTAAGCGTCACCGAAGGACAATGCACTTGTTTGATGGGGCGTAATGGGGTGGGAAAAACCACGTTATTGCAATGTATTATGGGCTTGTTACCGACCACTTCAGGCCGCATCGAGTTTAAAGGCCAAGATATTCGCCGTTTGAATGCTGAAAAACGCGCTTCTTTAGGCATCGGTTATGTGCCGCAGGGACGGCAAATTTTTCCTTTGCTGACAGTGGAGGAAAATTTGCGGATTGGATTGCCTGCCAGTCGTGATGGATTGAAACAGTTGCCATTTGTGTTTGAGTTGTTTCCGGTGCTGAAAGATATGTTGTCACGGCGTGGCGGTGATTTATCTGGTGGGCAGCAACAACAACTGGCGATTGGACGAGCATTAATACTCAACCCCAGTTTATTGATTTTGGATGAGCCGACGGAAGGCATTCAGCCAAACATTGTGCAAGAAATTGGTGATATTATCCGCAAGCTTAATAAGGATATTGGTTTGACGGTGTTACTGGTTGAGCAAAAACTGCCTTTTGCTCGTCGAGTGGCAGACCGCTTTTGTATTTTGGATCGCGGGAAACAAGTCGCTGCTGATAACATCGATCAACTCAATGATGATTTGGTCACACAGTATTTAACGGTTTAACCCGAAAAAGGAGACGACAATGCGTGTTATTTCAATAGCTTCCAGTGCCTTATTGATGGCGATGAGCAGCCCCAGTTTTGCGCACATCAGCCATGCTTCAGAGAGTTTGCATCATGCTGAGCACAGCCTGATTGCACTCAGCCTGTTGTTACCCGTCGTTTTATACGGCGCATGGAAAGTTCACAAAGCCTTAAAAGCTAAGCGTGCTGAATGTCGATCACCACGTCAACAACGCTAAGTGCTACACCATCTCAGGCACAATTTGCCGGATGGCAAGCGCAATTAAAGCTGGGTTTTGAGGCGCGAGGGCAAAAAACTGTACTCAGCCAGCGGCAGCGTTTAGGGCCGTTGGCGGTACAGCGTCCGTTTTATCCTGAAGGTGCGGTGTGTCATGTTTATCTTCTCCATCCTCCCGGCGGTGTGGCTGGCGGCGATGAATTAGAAGTGCAAGTTCACACCCATCCGCAATCTGCCGCTTTGTTGACCAGTCCTGGTGCCGCGAAGTTTTACCACAGCCATCACTTACCCGCGCAGCAACGACAGCATTTAAGCGTTGCAGACGGCGCTTGTCTGGAATGGTTGCCGCAAGAAAATATCTTTTTTCCCGGTGCGCGTGTCACGCTGGATATGCAAGTACATTTACAAGGCTCAGCGCGGTTTATTGGTTGGGATATTCAATGCTTAGGCCGTCCGGTCATTCAAGAACGATTCACTTCAGGCTCACTATTATTTCGCAGCCAAATTCAACGCGATGGTGTGCCCTTGTTGATAGAACGATTATCCATTCAACATCCGCATGATTTAGACCGCCCCGCTGGCTTAAACCAACACGCGGTGTTTGGCACCTTATACGCCACGCCCGCCGATCAGCCGGTGATGCAAACAGCCCGCGAGTGTTTGAATACGGAGCAGCAAGCGCAATGTGGTATGACGCTGCTAGATGGAATGCTGGTCGCTCGCTATCTGGGCCCTGATACAGCTTTGGCAAAAGCCTGTTTTGAGCAGATTTGGCAAGCGGTGCGCCCCCTCATCATGCAGCGCGACAGTTGCATTCCGAGAATATGGAATACTTAAAAAACAAGGTGCGAATGCTATGGAACTAACCCCCAGAGAAAAAGACAAACTCTTATTATTTACCGCCGCTTTGTTGGCAGAACGTCGCAAAGCCCGTGGCGTAAAACTCAATTATCCTGAAGCCGTCGCCTTTATCAGCGCGGCGATGATGGAAGGCGCACGCGATGGACGCAGCGTGGCAGAATTGATGGATGAAGGGCGAAACTTGCTCAGCCGCGATGATGTGATGGACGGTGTGGCGGACATGATTCACGAAGTACAAGTCGAAGCGACTTTCCCCGATGGCACCAAGCTTGTCACCGTTCACGATCCCATTATTTAGGAGTAGCCCATGATTCCCGGCGAAATCATCACTGCTGACGGCGAATTAACCCTCAATGCAGAACGTGAGACCCAAACCATCATGGTTGCCAACACGGGCGACCGCCCCATTCAAGTCGGCTCTCACTATCATTTCTATGAAACCAACCCCGCCTTATCGTTTACACGCGACAGCACCCAAGGCTACCGCTTAGATATTCCCGCAGGCACGGCAGTACGCTTTGAACCAGGACAGCAGCGCGAAGTGTCATTAGTGCGTTATGCAGGCAGCGGACATATTTATGGCTTTAATGGGCAAGTGATGGGCACGCTTCGCTGTCCCCTTTAGTCATGTAGGGTGGACTGGTATTTATTAGACAGATTTCTACATAAAAGTGAGCCATCGAGTTTTTGTTTAGATACATCAATTCTGATAAAATTCATAAAAGCTCCTTAAAAAAACAAAAAAGTCAGTTTGTAGACTTTCCTTCTTTCCTTGTACATGCAAACTCGAAGTCTTGGATACCGTTCAGTCTTAACTGATGTGCAAAACTAATGGAAATTCAGTGAAGTATCGACTGGACTAGCTAAATATCAACAGAGCCTAATCGTGGATGAGTTTTCCCATCATATTATTTTTAATTTCGACACTTTTGGAGCCAAGACGCTGAATGTCAAATAATTTTTATAATGATGATTTCTTGGAGGCCGTGGAACACTATTTAACTCCACAACGGCACCAATTTAATTATGAAGCCTTAGTACAGGCTTTAATTAATAACTGGCGCTTTCATCCTTGGGTTGTGCAATTAAAGGAATACCGTGCGCTAGAAGGTGCTGTGGTACTGTCGCCGGGATGTGGTTCAGCAGGGGATTTATTGGCTTTTATGGAATGGGGAGCTGCTCAGGTCTATGGCTTAGAAGTCGATGCGCCACTGTGTCATCTAGCTACTTTGCGTTTCCGTGATTCGCCATATAAGGATGCCTGTCATTTTCAGACTTATGAGAACGTGTCTCGCATCGTTTAAGAGGTGTTCACGGGCTTCCTTGCCCTTAGAACTTCTTAAGTGGGCGCGAGACGCTATTCTGGTGCCCCGACACGTCC
>JADGEH010000090.1 GCA_016744475.1 Thiotrichales bacterium
TCCATTTACTGAAGACCGAGAAAACCTCTAAAGTAGGCATTAAAATCAAGCGTCTCAAAGCGGATTGGGATGAAAGCTACTGACTGACAGTTATTTTAGAGCCTATACGAAAACGGGATAATCGGCTGCAAACCCGCCCTTTTGGTCAGGTTTTCCGCTTTTTTTCGTTAAATAGCCCGCTATTCGCCTTAAAAAACCGAAAAATCTGCCTCAAAATGGCGAATTTTCGCTTCGATTTCCCCTCTTCGTATAGGCTCTAAGCTCGGCGAGCGGTTTTTCCATTAATGGCCAAAAACTCACTCTGCACATTTGTCAGTAAATTAACCCCGCTTAAAAATGCACTTTGAAATGCTTCGGGGTCGATTAAAGAAAAGACTCGACCTAAAGTGTCATGTGAAGGAATACCATTGCGCAATTCTAAAAAAATTTTCAGCCAGTCATGCTTCGCATGATCGACACTGTCAACCTCTTTCCCAGTCCCAGTATCTGCTCCGCACAACGCAGCTAAAATCGTGAGTAAAAGTCTATCTTCCAAACTGTGCAGCCGATGATGTGCATTGATACGTGGGTCATCAATTATCTTGAAATGGCTTGTGAATTTATCAAGGTTGACTGATATTGTCTTGTTTCTATGATCTGTGCCCATCACAAAAGAAGACACGTAAACCGCTCAAATCCTGCATTGTAGTGCGATTGCCCTGCCCAGTAGGGTCACTGACATTTAAGTGAAGCATTTTTAGCCCCAACGGGGCGGCATATCCCTGTAGCCCAGGGCAACGCCCTGGATTCGGTCGATGAGACCCACCCAGCCCTGAAAGGGCGCAATAAAAGGCGGCATGGCGTTTTATGCCGCCCCTTCAGGGCTGAGTCTCTTCATATCCGTTTAGCCTAGGGCGTATAGATATTAGGCTTCACTAAATGGCAGTGATACGGCAGATGGAAACAAGGATGAAATCCAATTAGCCCAAAATATCAACAGCGTCTAGCGTTTTTTATAAACGACTCAGCAATTCTGCCTTCTTCTGCTCAAACTCCGCTTGAGTGAGAACATTTTGGCTGTATAAATTGGCTAATTGCTCAATCGCTGCAAAAATCTCATTATTAGGCATCACGGGAGCCGTGTTACTAGGCGCGGGCTGCACGGGCATAGGGTTTTGCTGAGGTGGCTGCGCGACTGGCTGCATCATCGGGGGCGCAACGGGCTGCGGGGCTTTCCCATTCACAGACATCAAAGGTAAATCCATCAGGTTGACGTAACCATATTGGCTGCTAAAACTTAAACTTTGTGAACCTGATTGCTGTTGCGAAACACCACCGATTTGATGGTCTAAGGTGTTATACACGCTCACATTACCCTGATCTTCAATCACCAGCCGACACACATTAGCAAAATAAGCATACCGCATGGAATTTTGCCCACCGCTAGAGCTAGGCACACCGAATTCTAAGGGATACCAGCATTGCTCCTGAGTCAGTGGTTTAAGCACTTGTTGACGAGCCAGCAAATTGGACAATTCATTACATAAATTAGTCACTAAGCCTTGCAGATTGGAGTTAAACATATCGCCGACCATCACCATGCCACCTTGCATCCACTGCCCGCCTCCACCTAATTCAGGATGATTAAATTGCGCCATGCTGCCGTTGCCATTATTCACCGCATAAAGCAGATGCAGCACAGCGTCTTGGCTAACACCATAACGTTGACTGAGACTATTGACGGCGTTCTGTCCGGCGGAGGTGAGCTGATTCATGAGATGACCTTAACTGCGTGAGGGGTGTATGTCAGAAGTGGCTGGGTCAACCGTGATGAGCCAGGGAGGGCAAGGATCAAGCCGGTTCAAAAAAGAGCCTATGAGAATTTTGCTCGCCTAACGCAATGCGGTCATACCGAGTGTCATAGGTTGCCCCACCACTTCCCCAGCATTGTAACAGTCGCCTCAGCTTAATGTATAAAATCCTCACCATGGGAATGATCAGCCCACTGGTAAAATCGAGTAAAATGCTTTTAATGCAACGCTTTTATCCGTGTTGCGCTACCAAATAGCTGTTTTTACCCTCTTTTTAATGACTTGCAGGAGCACAATTCTAATGCCATTTCGTCCTCGCTATACCGGATTAATCGAACGTTACCGTGACCGCTTACCCGTGAATGATGATACCCGCCTGATTTCCTTGGGTGAAGGTAACACCCCATTGATTCGCTTAGAAAATATCCCTGATTTACTCGGTAAAGACATAGAACTTTACGTCAAATACGAAGGTTTAAACCCAACGGGTTCATTCAAAGATCGCGGCATGACCATGGCCGTCACCAAAGCCGTAGAACAAGGCAGCCAAGCCATTATCTGCGCCTCCACTGGCAATACCAGCGCTTCTGCTGCCGCTTATGCCTCCCGCGCAGGCATCACCGCTTTTGTGCTCATTCCTGACGGCAAAATCGCCCAAGGCAAATTAGCGCAAGCCATGATGCACGGCTCCGTCATCATCCAAATCAAAGGCAACTTTGATGAAGGGATGCAACTGGTCAAAGAAGTCGCCGAACACGCCCCCGTGACCATTGTCAATTCCATTAACCCCTTCCGCCTACAAGGCCAAAAAACTGCCGCGTTTGAAATTGTCGAAGAACTCGGTCGCGCCCCGGATTATCATTGCCTGCCCGTAGGTAACGCAGGCAATATCACTGCGCATTGGATCGGTTACTGCGAATATAGCAACGGCGGAGACAAGCCTATCACCGAAGCCTGTGCCTTCTGTGCTGGCGAAGGGCATTGCCGCTTTGCCAGCGGTGCCATTGTCAGCCAACGTCCTACTATGGTGGGTTATCAAGCAGCGGGTTCAGCCCCCTTCATCCAAGGCAGCATGGTGGACAATCCTGAAACCGTGGCCACCGCCATCCGCATTGGACATCCGCAAAGCTGGGATTATGCTTGGAAAGTACAAAAAGAATCCGGCGGTTGGTTTGATGCGTGTAGCGATGAAGAGATTCTCAAAGCCCAAAAAATGCTGGCAGAAAAAGAAGGCGTTTTTTGTGAACCCGCCTCCGCCACCTCCTTAGCAGGCGCGATGCGCGATATTCAAAATGGCAAAATCGCCGAAGGCAGCACCGTGGTGTGCACTTTAACCGGACACGGTTTAAAAGACCCCGATACCGCGATCAAACAAAGCACTTCGCCGTTATTGACCATTGAACCCCGTCTCGATCAAGTCAAAAAAGCCATTGAGGAGAATATGGCAGGCTAGTCACAGCACTAAGAGCCTATACGAAGATGGGGAATTGAAGCGAAAATTCGCTATTTTGAGGCAGGTTTTTCGGTTTTTTAAGGCGAATAGCGGGCGTGTAACGAAAAAAAGCGGAAAACCTGACCAAAAGGGCGGGTTTGCAGCCGATTATCCTGTTTTCGTATAGGCTCTAATGCCTTACAGCCGCCACAGGCGGCTTATCATTGAGTGGCCTTTGCGTTTTTTCTTTTCAAAACCCTCTCCTGCTTTTTCACTAAAGCCCTGCCCGTTTGTAGACAGGGCTTTTGAGCAGGTTTCCCAATCTAAACGCATTTCATGAAAATATTGAGAAATGGCTCGTTCTGTAGGGTTTCTCAATAAAATAATGAGTTTTACTTTAGGTAATAGTTTAAACATGCGTTGTGCTGCTAAAGGATTAAATAAATACAGCGGCGTAGCTTCAAAGCAACATTGTTCTGCTTGCATGTTCTTCAGCAATGGGAAATGCTGCCTATACCACTGTTCACCTTGCGCATAACCATCTTGTTCTGGATTTAAACGACCACTAAAAAAATCAACCAGAGCGACTCCTACTACAAATGACGTATTTAACAGAAGCCTGCATTTTTTCCCCATCAAACACAGAAAGACTTAAAGCCATTTCTGTGACTGTCTGATAGCCTATTTTTGAGGTATTTAATTGGCGTAACACAGCTTGAGCATAAACTCTTTTATAATAAGCGGTTTCATGCTTTTTGTTTTCCTTAATCACTTTATCCCAATACAGTATATCTTATTAAAACTGAGTCATCTGTATAGCAGACACTACATGCTATTCTTAATTAGAGTGCTGTACTTTACGAGAAACAATGACTGTTTCCTTATCCTTGGGTAAGCCGAAGGTATAAGAAAAATTAACAAAATCTTTTTCAAACCTGTTTGCAACCTTCTTCCTCAGTTCTTCCGTATAATAACCTTCTAGTTTACAAGTCGCATTTGTGACAACTTTCTTTTCAGACTGTTGCTTTTGACTTAAAAATGGTATAGGTCTGCCAATCAGTTTTTCAAGCCTTTCAATATCTTGTTCAAGTGTTTCAAAATGCCCTATAAAGTCAAATTTCACACCCTCCTCGAAACAACTCCTAAAAGTTTGTGCAGTGAAGTGCTCATCTAAATATTCATTATCAGTGATCGATAAGTAATGGATGAAATCTTCAAAATTAAAGGTTTCTGGATGGTATTCAGAAAAGTCTATATTTAACTGCTTGCAGATATGCAGACCTGTTGCTCTATTCTCGTGGGTTGTATAAGTTGTTGCACGTTTTAATTTATCTAAAAATGCAGACAATATTCTTGAATAAGGATTGCGCACAAAAACAGCTTTTAATACTTTAGGGTCAGATAGTAAAGCAAAGGCTTCTTCTTCAGGCAACAAATGCAAATAACTTAATCCTGTAGTTTCATCTTTGTCATGTATATCTTTAGTAATAGTCGGCAAGCCTTCTAATGCTCTAATGGCATGTTTAAATCCAGTGCATGCAATCTTAGGTGTATAGCAAAAAATAAAGTTATAATTTTTAACATAAATAAAGTTGGATAATCTTTTTTTGAATTTAAAGTCACGCTGAAACATTAAGGTTTGAATGTTTTTTTGTGTTGGAGCATAACTATGGGGTACTTTTAATATTCCATCTATTTTCTCAACAGAATACTCTGCGCCGATAAACTTAAAGAGTTCGCAAACCTTATTATTATTAGCAATAACATCCTCATAGCGTATTTGAAAACAGTTATGGTGTGACTGAGCATATTGCTTAAATAGTTGTTCAGTTTCATATAGTGTAGCTCTAATATCTTCAGCATCTTTCTGTTTCCATCCTTGAAATACTTGTTTGCCACTATTAATCACATCATCAACATTTCTTGTGTTAAATATAAAAGCGACCTTTGGAAAAACTTTATTTAAGAAATCCAAATACTCAACTAATTCATCATTTATCTTAATGTATCTAATTTCTTTAAACCCATAACAGCTAATATCAGGGTTTGATAATTTATCAGCCAATAATAGGTCATGCACCATATGACGAATATGGGATAAAAATAGTTCTTCATCAGGAAGACTCGCACCATACCAAGGGTTTGTAGGGTTAATTTGATTATATTTTTTTTGTTTATTATGAATTAATTTCTTGTATCCCTGAAAGAAATCAAAAACTAGGTTATTATTTTCCCCTCTAATAAGGCATCCAGGAATACTGTTCAATAAACCTTGCAATAAAGTTGAGCCACTTCTTGCATAAGTAATGATTAAAATAGAGTCAAAGTTGAGCGCATTTTTCTTTTCTCTCATTGCAACGATAGGTTGAGTATGCGTTGGTAAAGCTAATCTTTGATTAGAGACTAACTGATATAACTCTGAGTAAAGTGTCTCAGTGTGTATATCAAATGCGATTGTGAATTTCGTTCCTGGATACACTTTGTCTGTTTTTTTGGCAATAAAATGCTTTAGCTTTTTAACCGCTATGCTATTAGCATTCAAAATTTCAGAAACCCTTACATCCTCAAGCGAATAAATAAAATCATTTAACTCCTGCTTGAATTGCGCTGTTTGTTTAATTAAATAGGGTAAAGCTGATTTTTGGATAAAATAAGTGCATCCACCATCTGCGCAGTCACAAGGTGCATTCTTAAAAGACAGCGGAACATGAAACCTGTCATCACTGCATTTTCCAATATGCCAACGTGTATCTATATCATTTCCTTTTTGAATTAACTGCCCCGCTAAAAATGCATTGTCTTCCAATTGAGGTAATATCTCTTTCTTAAAATTATCTAGATTTAAAAAAATATCATCATCCATTTTACAGATATGACTAAACTGAAAGTCTTCATAAATGACTTGATAAGCTAACACCAGTTTGAGTAATAGTGACTCATAATCATCTCGACAAGGAACATAAAGCACATCGCCGACAATCTCTGCCTGTTGAAGTTTTGGGTTTCCACGCAGAAAATAATAACGTCCGCCTTGTTGCTTAAAATCATTGATCCAAGTATTTCTGATGCCATCTGCTTTCCAAGCATATTTTTCACAGTTAGGAATTAAAACTATCAAGTCTTTGATAGAAATATTCTGCGGTGTCTTTTCAATTTTTTGTTGTAGCTTGACTAAGCGTGGTCTTGCTTCATCTGCTGGCACTGCTTCCCAAGCCGTTAGTCCCATTCTTTCTAAAGCACGGTTAATGACGAGGAAGTGATCAGCCTCTTGTTGTTTACGTTTAACAACACTGGTATTTTCCCCATGCCATCGGTAGCTGTAATTGACATCATTGATATAATGAAAATCACAAACTTCTGCCATTTTTAGCGCCAAGTCATAATCTTCTGTGGTGATTAAATCTTCAGAAAAACCATTAGCTCTCATCCAGTCACGCTTTCTATAAAACCTAAAGGGCCCCACAATATTGCCATACAGCAAACCTCCGTGTGAGAAGTCGTGAGAATGATTTAATAAACGCACAAATTGACCATCAGCATTAATAACATCACAAGCACTATACACAAACCCCACATCGTGATTATCTAAGTAGTTGACAGCGAGTTCTACGGCATTAGGTTTCAATACATCATCTGCATCGAGTTGACCAATATACATGCCACGGCATAATCGAACCGCCATGTTTGAAGCCTTGGCGGTTCCTCCATTGGCTTGCGAGAACCAACGAACACGAGGATGATGACCGTAGGTTTGTTCTAAGAGTTCTAATGTATTATCCGTTGAACCATCATCACAAATACACACTTCTAAATCGGTATACGTTTGATTTAATGCACTATCGACCGCTGCTTTTATGTACTTAGCCGCATTGTAAGCGGGAATGTAGAGTGATACTTTGGGTATTTCATAGACTTTATCTTTCTGATAAGTTCGATAAATCGATACGGGGCACTTTTCTTCAAAAGAAGTGGCGGTTTCGCGTTTGCCTGTTTGCCGATTTGAATCACTTTCAACGCTTAATGGTTCTTGGTGTAACACCATTGCTGGCATGACGGGAATAAAATAATAGCCTGCATTATAAAGTCGATAACCCATTTCAGTATCTTCATGTCCCCATGCCTGAAAATCTTCATCATACCCCCCCACTTCATCAAAAGCTGCACGGGAATGCACCATGTTGGCTCCCACAAATCCCATAAATGGCCATCTTTGGTTTTTTTCTTTATTTGTTCTATTCCAAATCGGTAAGCGCCAATCATAAGTAACACCTGATGTTGTCGATTTAGCAGAAACATCATTACTACTTTTAATATCGGGCAAATTTAAAGCCCTGTTTATATCATTAAGAATATCATCATCACTGATGTCATTAGAACAAACAAAACGCATGGGTCCCATCATGGCTACTCGATCCGAGACATGAAAGAACTGCATATAAGATTCTACTAATTGAGGAACAGGCAAGGCATCACAATCAAGGATAATGAAATAATCATGTTTAGCGATTCTCATGCCTAGATTTCTAACCGCAGATAAGCGAAAGCCTTCATCAGCTTGAGATACGTATTTCAAATTTAATAAGGTTCTATATTTAAAAATAATTTTTTCTACACCGTCAGAACTTCCATCATCTGCAACAATCACTTCAATCAGTTGTTTAGGATACGTCTGATGGGTTAAAGCCGCTAAAGTTTTAGCCAACAGTGTTTTACGGTTATAAACAGGAATGATAATAGATACAGCTAACGTATAGGGTTTTCTACTCGCAATAAATGTCTCTAGTCTTTCTTCAATAAAAGTATAATCATTATTCTTACCTTTAATATCTGGAAGTATTAAACCTTCAGGTAAATCAACAGTATTTAAGTGAGTTTTAGATGTTTGTATACCGCCGGGGCGAGCCAAAAACATTTCATTCGCCCGCTTGAATTCGCCGATTTCAATATAGGCTTGCTCTGCTTCTCGGTAGCCAATGGGTAAACCTGGATAATTTTCAATCAGTTTTTTTGCATAATCTATGCACTGTTGAAAGTCATTAGACCAACGAGCCATTTGAGCGAGTCCATATAAGCCTTGAAAACTATGCGGATACTGTTTTTCAAGTTCTTTATAAATTTGCTGAGCTTCATCATAAAAGTGGAGTTTCATTAAGGCATTTGCTTTCTCAACTTTCAGGTCAGGATTATCAGGTTGTTGCTTAAGTTGCAAGGCATAATAATGCAATACATTTTGCCAGTCTTCTTGTTGCTGTGCCCATAATGCGAGGCTACCTAGAACTTGGGGATTATTCGGTGATTCAGTCAATGCTGTATTTAAGCGTTCTTTAGCTTCCTCATAGCGTTTTAAGTAAAAAAGTGCATGGGCTTCTCCCAAGAAGGCAGAGATTGAATGCGGTTCAGCCTTTCTGATAGCTTGTCGATGTTGTAAAGCTAATTCAAATTGTTGAGAACATGTGGCTATATGCGCTAAACCTGCTAATACTTGAGTTTTTTGCGTTGAATGATTGAAATAGTGTTGGACTTCTTGTTTAGCGTCTTCTAGTTGATCTAGTTCAATGAAACTGTCAACAATGCGTTTATGTAGCCAGTTAGGATAAAACTTTAGTTGTTTGGCATTTTGATAAGCCAGCAGCGCTTCTGAAAATGTATTAAGCCGTGCGAGAACTCCACCTAATTGCACATGCAATACAGGGTTGTTGGGGGATTGAATAATGCTTTGCTGATAGCGGTGTTGAGCGTCTTGTAATTTTTTCTGATGTTGCAAAATAAACCACAGATGCTCATAAGCCGATTCTTCAGTTGGATTTTCTTTTATTGCATTCTCCCAACATTGAATGGCCTGTGCCCAATTTAAAGATTTTTCAGCTTCTTCTGCTTGTTGAATAACTCGAATTTTTTGAATATGTTTTTGAATACTATCCGTCAGTGTTTTTGATTTTTTAATCTCACGCTGCTTTTTAAGTTTATTAAAGGTTTTTAGTATTTCTGCAGCTAAGAAATGATCGAGATTAAAGGCATTAAAATAAGCCATAATAGCTATTTTATATTGCTTGTCAGTGACTAAACTATCCGCAAAATGCTTAAAAGAAACACCAATTTGCGCTGCCAGCAGCGGTGTAATGTACAAGGCACGACTATAGGCTTTTTCTGCTTCAGGGTAGGCTTTCAGGGCCACCGCTGCATCACCTAAACCAATAGCGGCAATAGCGAAGTTAGGCTTGAGATTAAGCGCCTGCAAATACGCATCAGCAGCAGACTGCCATTGTTCAGTGGCAGAAAACGCTTGCCCAAGTTGATAATAAATCTGCTCAGCGCAAGAGGTTTCTTGTGCAAGTAATGTTTGGCAAAACCGAATAGCTTCCTGCGTTTTTCCATTGTTAAGCAATTGTTCTGCTTTATTAATTTCCGTATTCATTGATGCGTTCGCTATTGTGTGAATGGTGTATTATTTCTATATGTAACAGCTTTTATCATAATTGTTTTTGAGGATCAAAGTATGCGTAAAGCTTTTTTCCTAAAAAGGGTTTTAGCATCAAGATGGATTCTGGAAAATTTGATATTTAGACAGGTACCTTTTAATAGACTTGTTGCGAGGGGTAGACATCGTAGCGAAAAGGTGTGGTTTTGAGGCGAATAAGGGGTTATTTAACGAAAAAAAGCGGAAAAACAGACTGAAATCCACGCCTTTGCAGTCGATGAATGCCCCTTGCAACAAGTCTAATGATAAATGTGTAGAATTTTCGTCCTTATATAGCCACACCCAAGACTGCCAGTCCTTCAAGGGCTGGCAGTCTTAATAACTGATATAATTTTGCTATAGACGAATTATTAATGCGGGTTATCTTCTTCTAAAGTGAGGAATGAGGGGTTGAACAATGTGGGCAGTATTTTGTTAAGCTCATTGAATTCACCTGACCACAAACTGGGCATTTGAGTCCCATCAAGTAAAAGAAAATAGCTAATGCAATAAAAACAACAACAGCGCCCCATAATGAAAAAGTCAGCATTTCATATTTAATAATGACATCTTTGAATTGCAATAATGCTATCAGCGTAATAATAGTGGCTATAAAAAGATACATAGCGATTCTATGGTAAAGCGGGCGGCCTGTAGGAAAGGAGGGCTTTTTTGGGTGGCTCAATAAATATTGAGTAATATTAAATCCACATTCTGAGCAAAAAGAACAAATGCTACCTAATTTGGAATGACATTGGGGGCATTTCTGAATATTGGGCTGATGTAAGACACCATATAAAACTTTTAATAGCAATAAACACACAATGCTGGCGGGATGAGTTAGAAAAACAACCACACATTCAAGCATTATTATTATCTCCACTTAAACTTTAAGCCATCAGCCCCGCAGGGTGGGAAAAATCCTGTCCCGCCACTTCTTAAATAAGAGACATTAACTCTGAGTTTTGCCCACCATCACGATATTTCAATCATCTTCAAATGGTGGGCACGCCGTGGTCAATTCAAACACTTTTTCAATATCACGGACGGCTTTTGCCCACCCTACATCTATATCAGTACAGCTTCTATCACTCCGCACCACAAGCCACTTTTTGTAAGCGCTGCTGTTGTCCATCAAACAACATGAGCAGTTGATCATCTTCTAATTGCATTTGACTGCGCAATTCCACTACTTCTTGTCCGTAATATGCGGTGCCGAGCAAATCAATGGTGTTGCCTTCCCGACTGCCTAATAAACGAAACGTGTGCTCAGGCCCATTGGGTAACACCTGCGCCCGATACCAGGCTTCAACATACTGCAAATAAAAATGTAAGCGCACATGGCGATATTGTTGTTGCTTGCCAAGCGCTTGCTGTTGTGCGAAACAAAACTCAGGTTCCGATAGATGAACGTCCAGATGCAATGCTTCGGCTTTCACTTCAAACCAACGCATACGCGGTGTGTACCCGACTTTGCTCACTTTGAGTTGATAACGCCCTGGTGCTAATAACACGCCTTGTACAAAGTGCGTGGGGTTGTTGAGTAAATTCACCTGGGCATCTGAGGGTTCTGTCTTGATATACACCGGGTAGCGCTCGACAGGTTCGGTGTCGGTGATGGTGTCAACCGGAGCGGATAAGACCGGAGGCTGGCGCAGCATGTTTTCTAAGCTGTCTTCTATATCCAGTGTGATGTTTAAGCGCACGTCTTTATTTTTCATACGGACTTTTTGCCGATGTGTGACGAAACGTGACGCTGACACCTGCACCTCATAAACCCCTGGCGATAAGGATATGCCTTGTTCAAATTTGGGCTTGATGTTTAAGATTTGGATGCGGGCGTGTGCAGGCTGGGGGGTGATAAATAAACGGGCAGTGTTGTTTTTGCTGGGTTTTAAGGTGACGAGAATGCGCCGCGAGCGATTGGATAATTTGACCCAGAAACGTCGAGCCGTGTATCCAGAAGCATTGACCAAGACTTCATAGCGCCCAACGGGTAGGCGAATGCCTTGGCGAAATTTAGGTTTAATATTGAGAATTTTGATCTCCGCATGACGCGGAGTGGGACTGATATAAAGCTGATAGGTTTTGGCAGCTTGGGCAGGAAGACTACACAATAAATAAACAAAAACGGCGATAAGAATAAAGGTGTCATGCCTCCATTGTTTAGATTTCCACCACGAAGACTGAACCACTGGGTTCATTTGCTTTAACATAGATGTGTCCTTCATGTGCATCCACCACCATTTTGCAGAACGTTAAACCTAAACCAATTTGTTTAATGCCTTTCTTTTTCAAAGTCACGACTTCAAACTTATTAAAGACACGTTGTCTATCTGCTTCAGGAATGCCTGAGCCTTGGTCGATGACTTGGAGTTGTAAATGATGACCTGCATTATCGGCAGGATTCAGATTGACAAGCTTTAATGTGACCGTGCTTCCCGCTGGGGCGTATTGCAAAGCATTAGCCAATAAATTGGCAAACACGCGATTAAATAAGTTGACATCAATATTTGACATCATCGGGCTGTCTGGCAACTCTAATGTGAGTTGAATGCTTTTGGATTTTGCTACGATACCAAAATGCTTTTCAGCATTTTTAGCCATGTCTCTTAAATCCACTTCAGAGCGATTTAAGTGCAAACGGCTTTGTTCCATTTTCGCCATCATCAACATATCATTCACAAAAGAATCCAGACGATCTGCGGCCATGCGAATCATGTCTAAGAATTCTTTTTGCTCTACATCTTGAATGCGAGTATCCAATAAAGCGGCATTCAGTTGAATTAAAGTGATGGGGCTAGACATATCGTGAACGACCATGTTGGAGAGTTCTTCACGAAAATGTAGAATTTTTTCTAATTGATCGTATTGTTCTTTAATCCTCAGCATAGAACGCACCCGTGCTTTTAATTCAAATTTATTGACAGGCTTTTGAAGAAAGTCATCGGCTCCTGCTTCTGTGCCTTTGATTAAGGCTTCTTTGGCATCTAAGACCGTGACCATGATGATGGGGATGGCGTGCCAGCGGGGGTTTGATTTGATTTTCTGGCACACGGAAAAACCATCTAAGCCGGGCATGATGACATCAAGAATGATTAAATCGGGCAAGTGTCCTTGTTGTAAATCCTCAATTAGGCGTTCGCCATTTTCGAGCATTTTCAAATCATAGCCTTGGCCTTCCAGCATCATTTTCACATGCGTGCGCATACTTAATTCATCATCAACAATCATGACTGTCGCAGGCATCGCTATTCCTTATGTGCAGTATGTTTAATCATGGCTAATAAAAAACTCATTGTGTTTACTCTATATTTTGGCAGGTGTGATGTTACCGCTGCTGGGGTATGCCTTCGCGCTCTCGCAAACGCTGTAAGCGCATCGCTGCATCCGCTTCTATTTCCTGTAATGCTTTTTCTTCCTGCTGCAAAGCCCACATTTGCGCATACACGCCTTGGGCTTTGAGTAACACGCTGTGGGTGCCGCGTTCAACAATCCTACCGTGTTCCATGACTAGAATTTGATCAGCATCCACAATGGTTGACAGGCGATGGGCGATCACCAACGTTGTGTGATTTTCCGCCAGTGCTTGTAAAGAGGTTTGTATATTTTGTTCTGTTTTAGAATCCAGCGAAGAGGTGGCTTCATCAAAAATCAAAATCTTCGGCTCTTTGAAGATAGCACGCGCAATCGCTACGCGCTGTTTTTCGCCGCCAGACAGTTTCAAACCGCGCTCCCCCACCATCGTCTCATAGCCATCGGGCAAAGATTCGATAAAATCATGCAAATCAGCTAATTGTGCGGCCTGCTCGACTTCTTTGCGGTGCGCACCGGGTTTCGCGTAGGCGATATTGTAAAACAGGGTGTCGTTAAATAACACGGTATCTTGTGGCACGATACCGATGGCACTTCGCAAGCTGTCTTGCGTGACATGGCGCACATCGTAGCCATCGACACAGACTTGCCCGCCTGTCACGTCATAAAAGCGGTAAAGCAATCGCGCTAAGGTCGATTTGCCCGCACCGCTAGGGCCGACCACCGCCACTTTTTCACCGGGTTTAATGCTGAAATCGACTTCATGCAAAATGCTGCGTTCTGCTTGATAGTGGAAGCTGACTTGCCTAAATTCAATCTGGCCTTGAGCGACGGATAAAGCGGGCGCATCGGGTTTATCTACAATGTCGGGTTTTTCATCCAACACATTAAACATCAAATCCATATCCGCTAAAGCGTATTTGATGGCTCGATACACCACCCCCAGAAAGCTGAGTGGCATAAACAATTGCAATAAAAAGGCATTGACCAACACCAAATCGCCTAGACTCATGCTGCCATCGACCACGCCTTGTGTGGCAAACAGCATGATAAGAGTGACACCCACGGCGATAATCGCGCCCTGCCCAAAATTCAAGGCCGACATCGATACCTGACTGTGTACGGCTGACTCTTCCCACTTTTCCAATGTGCGGTCGTAGCGCTCTAGCTCAAAACGTTCATTGCCAAAATATTTCACCGTTTCAAAGTTCACTAAACTTTCTACCGCACGATGATTGGCTTCAGATTCCAGCGCGTTCATGCGATGCCGATGGTGCATACGCCAATTCGTTACGGCAAAAGTGAAGCTTATATAGACCAACACCGTGACAAAAGTCACAACGGCAAATTTCAGATCATATTGGGATAATAAAATGGCCGCGATGAGTAAAAACTCAGCCGCTGTGGGCAACACATTAAAAATCATGTAATTGAGAATGGAACTAACGCTTTGCGCACCCCGATGCAAATCACTGGAAATGGAACCTGTTTTCCGCTCCAAATGAAACCGCAGTGCTAGGTTGTGCAAATGCGTGAGCACAGAATTAGACAGCCGTCGCATGGCGCGGTAGCGCACTTTGGCAAAAATGGCATCGCGCATTTCATTGAATAAACTGGAGGAGAGCTTGAGTGCGCCGTAGGTCAGCAATAAGCCCAGCGGCAACATCACAGAGAGTTTTTCAGGTTGTTCCAGTGTATCTACAATGCCTTTTAAGACTAAAGGCAAGCCTACATTGGCGGCTTTGGCTAAGATTAAGGTGCTTAAAGCCAACAGCACACGCCCACGGTATTCCCACAAATAGGGCATTAAGTTTCTGATATTTTGCCAATCATTGCGATTACCATGCGGTGCTTCCGTGCGACCATGCGGCATCATAAGCGGTCATCCTTTGAGTTGCTAATGTTGCCCACAGATTAGCACAGATTCGCCCGCACTCCGTTGTCACCGTTGGCTCGCCTATGATGTTTGTGTGCTTGTTTATCAGCATCGCCAAGCTAGGCACCAGACCTTCCAGGTTTTGAAAACCTGAAAGGTCTTTTCAAGCTCTGTTGACATTTGGAGGCTGGCGGCAAAACCACATTGTGGTAGCCAAAAGAATCCGCTTTAGATTTTTTTAGAACTTTAGGAAAAACGGCTTAGAAGCCTTCATCCCTTTCACAGGTTTAATCCGATTAAATGAATACTCTACATCTCTTTGCCCCACTTTTATTGAAACAGATGGAAGCTTTTAATCATCTGTCCTTGCCCGCTTTACATCGTTGCTTAAACAAAGCCAGCGTCAGTTCAACACCGACTAGCGTGTTACACACCCAAGCCCAACTCTTTGGTTGGGACAGCCAAACTCCCGTTCCAGCGGCAGCACTGACCTATTTAGCGGATGTGAAACCTGATGTGGCGGCTGCACAAAAATATTTTTGGTTGCGAGTTGATCCCGTGCATTTACAGCCCGATCAACAGTTTTTACGTTTATTTGATGCCCCTGTTTTGCAGCTACAACAGCCAGAAGCCGATGTTTTTTGTCAAGATTTAAATACCTTTTATGCCGATGATCCGTGGCTGGAAGGCGACGCGGCGGGTTTTATTGCGGCTCGACCAGGGCGTTGGTATCTGCGCTGTTCTGAGCATTTGCAATTGCACACTCAAACCCTGGAAACGGTGCGTGGTTTGCCTGTGCATGAGCATTTACCCAGCGGTGAAGATGCGCGTTGGTGGCATAGCCGCTGGAATGAAATTCAGATGTTTTTGCACCAGCACTCGCTGAATGAGAGCCGTGAAGCACAGGGCTTATTGACGATTAATAGTCTGTGGTTTTGGGGCGAAGGCCGCTTGCCAGCAGCGCCCGCACCGCGTTTTCAGCAGGTCTTTGCCGAGGATGCACTGGTCACAGGCTTGGCACATTGGACGCAAACCCCTCATGCCGCAGTGCCTGATCATGCGCATCCAGTGTTACAGCAGGTCGATGCGGGTGATGTGTTGTGCGTGCTACCTTTGGTACAAAATGCCCTAGAAGCATGGGAAACACGGTGGTTTGCACCTGTGCTCGAAGCTTTACAGAAAAAGCAATTAAGTTGTCTTAAACTTTATGCAGGAAATGGGCAGGTTTATAGTTTGAAGGCGCAACATTTATGGTATTTCTGGCGCGGTATGAAGTTTCAATCATCGTAACCTCAATCCTTAAAAATGGAGAAGACTCTATGCATTAAATATTCAGGTACGCTAAAAACATAACAACAAGGGAATTCCCATCGATAAAAGGAGAAACACCATTCGCTCTCATCGCATATCCACACTCATATTGTTATTCACCGCTTGTTTATGTACAGAGGTGCTGGCGACCCCCAAAGAACATCAAGTCAAAGCGGTGTTCTTAAATGGATTTTCAAAATTTATTACTTGGCCTGAAAAGCTATTTACCACACCTGAACAAGCCTTCCATATTTGTGTCTTCGGTGAAAACCCCTTTCAAAAAGCACTCGATTTAGCCGTGGCACATGAAAAATGGAATGGACGCAGCGTACAGATTGACTACATTCAGCAGCAGCAACAGATTCCTCATTGTCAGATTCTTTATATCAGCGCTTCAGAAAGTATTCGCCTAGAAGCCATTTTAGCCACTGCCAGCCTGCACCCTGTGCTGACCGTCAGTGACCTGGATAATTTTGTCAAACAAGGTGGCATGATTCAGTTTTATCTACGCAAAAATCGTATTCGTTTTTTCATTGAACCGACTTCGATGCGCGAAGTGGGTTTACGAGCCAATGCTAATTTATTGCGCGTCGCTGATATTGTTGAACATGGGAAGCCTTCAAATGAAGATTAAGTCATACAAAGCCTTGTATTTCATCATCGCTCTAATGATGTCGATACCCGCTCTCGCACTAGAAGAAGAAACACCTCAACAAACTATTGATTATTTAAAAACCCTCAATTTTGAGCAGTTATTAGACGTTGAAGTGTTTTTGGATGATGTGTTCGATGTGTTTGATGGTTTGGTCCATCGGCGCAAAGTTACCGTGGCTTCAGGCATTGAGCAATCCACTGCGCGTGCACCTGGTGTCACAACCGTGATCACCGCACAAGATATTGAGGCCACAGGCTCACATGAGTTAGACGACATCTTAGCCACTGTGCCGGGATTACACGTCAGTTGGGACAATTTTTATAATCCTATTTACACCTTTCGCAGCATTTATTCGCTGACCAATCCTGAAGTATTGATGTTGGTCAACGGCATTCCTTTGCGCGATTTGACAGCGGGTAATCGGGGTATGGCGTGGGGCGGTTGGCCGGTGAATAATATCGCTCGCATTGAAATCATTCGCGGCCCTGGTTCTGCGGTGTATGGCGCGGATGCTTTTTCCGGCGTAATTAACATCATCACCAAACAAGCTTCTGATATTAAAGGCACAGAAACAGGGATGCGCGTGGGCAGCCATGATGATTTTAATGTGTGGGCCTTGCATGGTGGTCATTGGGGTGATTTCAACATAGCGGTAGCCGTGGAAATCCAAGACAGCAACGGAGCCGATAACATCATCGACGCAGATCGCCAGAGCTTGCTAGATCGCGCCACAGGTACTCGTGCTTCACAGGCACCAGGAGTCGTACAACGCGGACGGCAGCGATTGGATGCACAGTTAGATGCCAGTCTTGCGCATTGGCGTTTGCGAGCAGGATTTCAGGCACGCGATCACTTAGGGGTAGGCGCAGGCGCGGCACGAGCACTTGATCCCGACGGTTATTTAAGCGAAGAACGCTATCACCTCAATCTGACTTATCACAATCCTACATTGACCGAGCATTGGGACGTACAAATGCAAGTCAGTCTTTTGGATCGACAATTTGCCTCGCATCACATTAACTTATTCCCCGCAGGCGTGCGTTTGCCATTTCCACAACGTCCACAAGGTGTGGTCTATGACGAAGGCGTGTGGCAATCACACCGTTTAGATCAGCGTTATAGCCGTTTTAACCTGGAAGCTTTATTCAAAGGATGGAGCGGGCATCTGCTGCGATGGGGGGCGGGTTATGCCTATGAAGATTTATACCACACCACCTACACCACCAACCGTGGGCTGAGCGGAGATTTAAAACCGATTCCACCCGAAGCAGGAGCCGTGGTATTAGACGACACGCCTGCGGTGATTGTGCCAGAAAATGCACGACAAAATATCCATGCATTTGTGCAAGATACTTGGGCGTTAGATGATGGCTGGGAACTCACACTTGGCGTGCGATACGATGATTATTCTGATTTTGGTCACACCGTGAATCCGCGTGCGGCCTTGGTCTGGCAAGTAAACCCTAAACTGACCAGCAAATTATTGTACGGTCAAGCCTTTCGTGCACCGGCTTATCGTGAGTTGTATGCCCGTAATAATTTGTTTCAGGGCAATAACGATCTTCAACCAGAAACCATTGAAACCTGGGAATTAGCCTTTGATTGGAGCACGAATCAGCGCCTACATCTGATGGCAAACACTTTTTATTTTGACGTGAAGGATAAAATTCTATTTGTGCCGCAAGCCGCTGACAACTTATTACATGCCATGAACCAAGGCTCACAACAGGGCTATGGTTTTGAATTAGAAGCCCGCTGGAAAATGTCAGCACGTTCTAGCGTGCTGTTCAATTACGCTTATGCCCGCAGCCAGCAAGAAAACGCAGATAGCTATCAAGATATTGGCAATTATCCGCGCCAAACCGCGTATTTACGCACTGATTACTTATTACACACGCATTGGTATTTGAATACCCAAATGCACTGGGTGGCTGATCGCCAGCGCCCACCTAGGGATACACGCTTGAAATTAGCCGACTATACCCGCGTAGACTTAACCCTGCGCTATAAAGATATTCATGCGGATACGTGGAATGTCGCGTTTGGTGTGCGCAACGTGTTTGATAGTGATCAACGTGAACCCATGAATACGGATATTCCCGACGATTTACCCTTGCCCGCCCGCCATTTGTTTGCTGAATTGCGCTATCGGTTTTGAGACTTTTGAAGCCTATTAAGGAGAGGATTAAGTGAGGAGAGAAGAACCCATTTTGAGATGGCTGATAATATTTTATGCTGCTTTTTTTACTGGGTGTAGCAATATTGAAAACCCTATAGTGGGTCAATGGAAAATTATAAATGATGTGAAAAATAAGGCAGACGAAGTTGTTATAAAAAGAGGACAAGCTTTATCATTTTCTGATGAGGCTATTACCAGCGGTAAGAAACCCATTCCGGTTAAATATAAAATCAACGGTCATCAAGTATCAATAAAACAAAGCAATGGACATCTTTGGTTATTTATCTCAAAAGATGAAAATACAGGAACGCTTCATATAGAAAAACTGACCCCGATTAATTTAAAAAAAATCAAAAAAATAAATTTATACTGGGTGCTAGCTAAACTCTTTGGTGTGGGTATCATACTTATAGCTATTTTGAATTTGCTAGTAGAAAAGGCCGCCATTGAGCAAGCAGCAACTATGAAAGTCAAACAAAAAAAGTTTAAAACGGCTGTTGAAAAACGAGTCAAACAAATAGAAATAACTACTCAATTCCACAAAGAAACAACCCAAATAAAAAACAAGGTGAGGGGCATTAATGATTTGATAAAACAAGAAAAGAAGGAGAAAATCAGCAAATATCAGCGTCCAATCAAATATAGCTAAATTACATCATTTATAGGCTTTCGATATAGCCAAGCCCAAGACTGCCAGTCCTTCAAGGACTGGCAGTCT
>JADGEH010000091.1 GCA_016744475.1 Thiotrichales bacterium
TTTAAAACCTTATGACAAAGGTGATGGCTTAAATACGGTCGATTTCATTAAATGTTTACGTGATCAATTTAGAGGTTCTCGTTTGCTATTCATTTGGGAGGGTGCTAGTTATCATAAATGTACAAAAACACAAGATTATTTGAATGAGATTAATGAAGGACTAGAACAAGAACAGTGGCCTGTAGAATGCCTTCTATTTGCACCTAATGCCCCTGATCAAAACCCAGTTGAGGATGTTTGGTTACAAATCAAAAATCATATTCGTAAAAATTTTATGGAATGTAATACTTTTTCACAGGTCAAAAGTTTATTTGAAAGCTTTGCTTCAGGTAAAGTATTTGATTTTTCTAAAATGAATATGTATGGAGAATTCGTATGAATGATGAAATATCCCTATAAATACCTTTTACGCCTTTCAAGAAGGTAAAGGTTTTACTCCAGTTATGATCTGACAAATGTGCATTACACGTTTAGATAACCCAATGATAAAATTAAATGCGTTTTGAAATAAAACGTCATAAAAGAACTTTTTATGATAAGAAGGCGTACTTTGAGACATTTTAAAGTAAGATGACACTTAGGTTATTTTTATGTTATTTTGACACTTTATAGTTTAACTTGAGCAAGGAGAAATAAATTGAAACTACGACATTTACCGCGCTTATGTATTGCGGCAAGTTTATGCTCCCTAAGCTGGGCAATGCCCAGTTATGCAGTAGGGAATGTGGCGATCATCCCAAATATTAAGATAGATGAAGCAACATTAACGGGACTGGTTGATGAGGGGGAAGAATTGGGCATAAAGGCTATTATAGATGGTGATGGAACTTATGATGTTTATGCCGCTTTATTAGGTGGCATACTAGGTCCTAGTGGCATTATCATGTTTGGAAAAGATGGGGTGGTATCGCCATCATTTGATTTATCCAATTCCTCAGATATTCCTGAATTATTAAAACACCGTTTAATGGAAAATGTTTCTTTACAAGAAACACCTCTTAGAGAAAGGGTCAAAACATTGATTCCTAAAATGGTATTAGGCGGAGCTGGTCTTGCAGGTACATATTCTGTTGTCATTGGTTTAACTGCCCCCGGTGATACAACATTTAATTTTTTGAGTTTGGATCAAATTTCAGTTGAACTGAAATAGATAAATGAGGATTTAAAATAATGAATATTAGATATTTTATATATTTAATGTCTGTGTTTATGCTCAGCTTAACAAGCGCATTTGCACAGCAGACGACTTCAGGATACAACGTATCTCTTGATCCGGGTATTCAGGTGATTGATAACAGCGATGGTAGCTCAAGCATTCAAGGGCGTTTTAAGCTCTATAATGGACAAGCGCCTTCAAATACTCTAACAGGTTCTGGTTTCAGAACTTGTATTGATGATAATACGGTGCCCAGTACCATTATTGATCCAGGTACCGTCACCCGAAAAATGGCAGATGTTGTATTTTGTATGGACGTTTCTGGCAGTATGGGTAATGAGATTCAAGCCGTCAAAAACAATACAAATGCTTTTGTACAAAAATTAATTTCTAATAACTATGATGTGCGTTTGGGGTTAATTACTTTTGGCGGATATCCCGCCCCTTATTTACGTAAGCGTAATAATGGCTTGTTTTATAAAAATGAGCAAGATTTTATTTCTGAATTCAATGGCTTAAAAGCAAATGGCGGACATGAAGAATGGTTTGACTGTTTAGCCTATGCTTCGCAATATCCATTCAGATCGGGTGCCGACCGTGTGGCTATTTTAGTGACAGATGAAAATGGTAATTCAAGCAAATATTCATTGGGAACAGCCTTACCTGTTGTTAATAACAATGCCACTAAAGTATATGGTGTTTCTTACAATAACCTGGGTAACGTTCAACAAGTTGTACACAAAACAAATGGTGAGTTATTCCATATCACTGATCCATTTGATCTTATTTTAGACAAAATTGCTAATAGCATTGTTAATACTTATACCGTTTCCACTCATGCTATGCTATCAGTTGGGCAGCATGATCTATGTGTAGAGCCTATCTCTAATCCTATAGGACGTGATGATAAAACATTTAAAGTTGGAGCTAATCCTGTTGTTGCTTTAATTCCGGCAACTCAACAATTGGTTCAAGGAGGGGTTACGCCTGGCACAGCAAACTTCAGCATTGAAGCATCAGCCATTGATCAAGATGGTACGGTAAGCGCTGTCAATATCATCTGGGATGATAAAAATAATAGTTCAACTAATACAATGACAGCCGGTAGCAATAATACTTATGCTTTTGCTTATAGCGATACAGCAAACAGCCTGCAAAATATAGGTGATTGTTTCAATTTCTCTATCCAGGCCATTGACAATGAAGGTCGCAATACGACAGTACCGGCTAATCTAGGCAATACTATGGGTGGACAGTGGCATGTCTGTGTCACCAATAATGCACCTACTGTGAGTGACCTCACGCCAAGCACTTATGAATATCAAAAATCCATTGAGGTGACTGCAAAAATTGCAGATGACCAAGATGTATCCAATATCGTTGCCACTTTGAAATACCGTGAACCAGGCCGCTTAGTTTGGAACACTGTAGCAATGAGCCTCATTAATGCTGATACTGTTTCTGGTTTAATCCCTGACACAGCGGCGGGTTTTAATGATCTGGAAGTAGAAGTAGTGGCTCAAGATACTTACCAAGCAATCGGTATGCTTTCTCAAAAATTAACTGTACAAAGCGTACCTGTCAGCATTATAGATGTCACACGTTATGCAGATACTTTAGATGTCGGACCTTTTTCTGTACATGCTGTGGTTGCAGGTATTGATGTGACTCAGCAAGGTAAAGTTGAATTAACTTACACTGTAAATGCTGGTAGTGCTAGCGCGCTGCCTATGACGCAATCTGTAACAGGTACTCACTCACCTTTAGCAACAAATTCTAATATTTATGTTTCCCAAATTCCTAAAGTTGACCTTGGTGATTTGGTTTGCTACTCAGTGCTAGCCAGTAATCCAACAGATTCTGCAACTTCTACAGAAACTTGTTTTGAAATTTTGCAACCCGCTGAGCCTTTAGTTTTAACTCCGGCATCAGCTATAGTTGCTGTAGGTGATGGTGCGATTGAGTTTATTGGCAAAGGTGGTTATCCAACCTACGAATGGAGTGCCTTAAATGGTGATGTTTCAACTACTTTAGCGGATAAAATTCAATACATACCTAAACTAACTGGATTGGATAAACTCACTGCAAAAGATCAGAAAGGCTTCACAGTAACCGCCATTATCCGTGTCTTGCCTCAATTAGCGATTGATCCACCTGTACAGGGTAAAAGCTTCGCTCCTGGTAATATTGTCGGTCTCACGGCTGTTGGTGGTGAACCAGCTTACCAATGGGTGATTGAAGGGGCTACAGGTCAAGCTTCGGGTAGTGATAATGAAGCCTATACCATTACTTTAGGTAATGATCCTGCAACGGTTAAAGTAACTTTGCTTGATTCAGCCGGTCGCAGCACGCAAGTGCAATTTGATAATCAAGGTCTGTTACGCATTGCACCTACTGAAGCCACCATGGCTTTAGAGTCTAAAAAATCATTTACAGCTTCTGGTGGTGTACCTCCTTATGCATGGACAACTATTGGCGGTGATGTTAATGATCCCAGTGCAACCACTATTGAGTATGAGTCACCTTCTATTGCTGGTATGTATCATGTGATGGTGACAGACTCTACAGGTAATTTTGCTAATGTCAGCATTAAAGTTGGTGATCCCTTCCGTGTCACACCACACTGTGCTCGTATTCAACGTGGCGATGTTGCTAAATTCGATGTGGTTTCAGGTATCGCACCTTATCGTTGGGAAACTAACTACGGCACTTTATCTTCAACCAGTGCAGCTAGTATTACTTTCACACCAGAAGCCAATTTAGGTCTGTATGAAATCTCCGCTTATGATGCTACAGGCTCTATGCGTAATCTATGCGTGGAAGTGTCGGATAGCTTATTGTTATCTCGCAATAACATCACTATCGCTAAAGGCGAATCTGTACAAGGTTTAAGCGTCAGTGGCGGTACAGCGCCTTACACTTGGTCAGCAGATCGTGGTGTGGTCAATCCAAATAATGGTGATACGATTACCTATACAGCACCCGCAGTTATTGGTGATAGTATCGATACCATTAAAGTCTATGATAGCACTGGGCAAGAAGCTATTATTCAAGTACAAGTTGTGGAAAATATCTCTACATACGGCAATCTGATTTGTTCACCTGGTAAAGTCGTGTTACGCCCAGATGCTCCACAGCAATTCACTTGCAATACATCTAATACATTGAGTTGGTCTGCAACACAAGGCGATGTAAATACCACAGGTAAATACATTGCTCCTCAAAGTTTCGGTGAGTTTACTGTTACGGCCGCAGATGATGCAGGGCGTACAGCTACTATGACTGTCCAAAGTATCTCTGTCCTGTCAGTCACGCCCTCTCAACCCACTGTTGTCATTAGCGAAAACACTAATTTAACAGCCGTTGGTGGTGAAGCACCCTATATCTGGCGGGCTGAGCGTGGTGTATTAAGTGCCACCACAGGTGAAAGCATTACCTATACAGCACCTGTTTTAGTCGGTGATGGTCAAGATAATGTTGTGGTCACTGATAATGGTGGACGTGAAGCAAAAGCAGTTGTCAATGTCATAGGCGGTATCGTAGATGAGTTAATATGCGCTCCTGCTCAAGTCACTATGACTAAACAAAAAACTCAACAATTCTCTTGCAATGAAGCAAATAACAATCTGGTTTGGTCAAGTTCTGCTGGCGATATTGATACCAATGGCTTATTCACTGCACCAGATAGTGCTGGAGCAATTATTGTAACAGCGACTAATATCACCAAAGGCTTAACCGCTGATATGCAAGTACAAGTGGCTTCTCAATTGACCTTAACGCCAACAACTGCCTTTTTAAAATTAGGGGAAACAGCTAATTTCGCGGTTGAGGGTGGCACAGCGCCTTATACTTGGAAAGTTGAGGGTAACGGTGATTTAGACACCATCACAGGTACTAGTAATGTGTTCACTCCAGAAACAGCAGGTACAGTTGATGTATTCGTTATGGATAACACTGGTTTAAGTATGACTGCGACAATTGAAGTTTATGGTGATTTAGCCATTACTCCAGCAGCGGTGACTGTATTGCCGAATGGAGGCGCAAGCTTCAAAGCCAACGGTGGCACAGGTTCAATCACTTGGGTAGCCACTAAAGGTAGTATTGACAATGCAGGTAATTACTCCGCCCCAACTGACACTGGCACTTATGACATTACAGCTACAGACGGTGCAGGCGCACAAGCGACTGCCTCAATAAGGGTGGCTAATGTCCCTGTAGCTTCACCTCAAAAGGTTTGGCTAGATAGAGGGGAACAAACCACTCTAAACGTTGTGGGTGGTAGTCAGCCTTATACCTGGACGACAACTACGGGGCAGTTACAAAATGTTGCTCGCAGAGCCACAGCTACGGGTAATAGTGTTATCTTTACTGCACCGAATGTTTCTAGTGATGTGACTATTACAGTAACGGATAATGTAGGGGAAAGCTTTAAAATAACGGCTTACGTAGACTTGGAGCTGACATCTACACGCGAAGAACTGTTCCTGACTCCTGGCGCAACTGCAAAAGTAGCTGCAACAGGTGGTATCCCCCCATTTGAATGGAAAACTCTTCGTGGTGAGTTTAGCTCCGTCACTACAGATGAAGCAGCGGAAAATGTTTACACAGCACCTAATGTAACAGGTGAAGACACCATTACGATTCGTGATCGCAAAAATAATACTGTTCAAGTTGCTGTGAAATCGGCTATGCCTTTGACTAGAACACCTTCTATGCGTTTCATGAGTACAACTGAAACGGGTACTTTTCAACTCAATGGTGGTTTTCCTCCTTATACCTGTACTGTTGAAGGTGAAGGTGAAATTGCCCCTGCAATCAGTCAAGATGGTTTAATCACATTCACTGCTGGGGGTAGCATGGATCAAGATATTACCGTCAAATGTTCTGATACTGCGGGTTCAAACGTTGAAGCACAGGTTTTTGTAGATCGTGTATTGGGTGTAAGTCCATCAGAAGCCTTCTTAGTTCGTGGTCAAGATATGAAATTCAAAGCCACAGGGGGCACAGGAAACTATATAGCCTCTGCTACTTCAGGCACGGCAGACGTCAATGCAGATTATGGTAAAGGTACTTATACGGCTCCTAATCGTTTAGGTTCATACACAGTCACTGTAGAAGACAGCTCTGGTCAAATGGCCAATATAAATGTAACAGTTGAAGATAGCTCCCCTGTTATCTCACCATCAATCGCAGTGATGGCTCCAGGTGAAACACGAACTTTTCTGGTCAATCGTGGAGCACCTAGTTATACCTGGAGCTTTGATGGTGGCATTCCTGATGTGAAACGTGGCAATAATGCAGATGTCGTAGAAGTTACTGCTCCAGCCTTAGCAGGGACTTATACATTAGATGCACAGGATGTGACGGGTATGTCTGCAACAGCTAACATTGAAGTTGTTCAGCCCCTGATACTATCGCCATCTACCTTCACTGTGTACAAAGGAGAGCAAAGTAATGTGCGCATTGTAGCTAAAGGCGCTGTGGGTGGCTGTGATTGGACGCTAAATAACCTACAACCTCTAAGAGAAGAAGCGGATTACATTATTGTCAAACCTCGCACGGATGTTGAAAAAGGTTCTAAATACACTGTAACGTGTCGTGATCAGGCAGGTAGCATTAAACGCTCAAACATTATCGTTAGCCTATTACCAGGGGATTTGAATGGTGATGGCATGATTGACGATAACGAAGCGCAAAATGTATTAGATGCCTTTTTCCAAGACAATCCTGATGAACAAATCGTCAATGGTATTCCAATGAAGGATAAACGTGAGTTAGTTTATATCCATCTGGAATTGATGGTTAATGTTCAGTAAATGATGTAAGTCAAATTGAGCCTGGAGTATTTATTTTACTCCAGGCTTTTTTTATGGAGTCATAAAATGTATCAAAATTTTATAGCTATTTATTGCTTATTTATTCCTATGTGTGCTTTTGCGGTTGAATTTCAAATGTCAGATAATCGAATGAGTGGAGGTGAACGAATCACTCTCGATATATTGGATGGCGAGCCGCCCTTTTTATGGATAAGTGAGGTGGGGCATATTTCTTCAGTTGAGGATGATGCTTATCAATTTCATTTGCAAACCCCAGAAATTTCAGGGCTATTTAATCTTCAATTACGTGATAGCCAAGGACAACAAAGTACGCAAAATTACCTTATCCAATGGGGAGAATTCTCTATTTCTCCGCAATATATTTATTCCAAACCGGGAGAAATGCACAACATCGCCATTCATGATGCTGGCGTAGAAGTAAAAGTGGTGCCAGAAGATAGATGGAAATGGCTAGATGCATCGCAAGGTACGAGTATCCAATATACAGCCCCTGAAAAAGCAGGCTTTTATACACTAACATTCTCTCCACAAAACAATCCTGGTAATACCCGACAAGCCCATGTTTATGTTTACCCAGAACTCAAAGCAACATTAAATGCTCGTCCTGTAGAAATAGATAAAATAATTTATTTGGAACCAGAAAATAACTACTGTTTTGAAATTCAGGGCGGCGTTGCACCTTATTTCTGGATAGAAGGTGGGAAAGGTCAATTGAGTGATGGTATAGGGCATAGAGTATGTTACATACCCAGTGTTATTTTAGGCGAAGACCCTATTTATGTTTATGATTCAACAGGGCAATTCATCAAGTTTCCTCTGTATACAAAAGGAGATTTTTACCTTACTCCTCAAAATCATAGTATTTGCCCGACAGGTTTAGAAGTGCGTTTTAAAGTGAATGGTGGGGAGCCTCCATATTTTATTTCGCCACCCAAGGATTCAGAGGCAGTCGCTGTGGTGGATGAAACCGAAACCTCTCTTACTTTGCGATTTAATCAAGCGGGTATCTATGAGATTGTTGCCAGCGATAATTTAGGTGAAAATGATTTTTCACATATAGAAGTCAAGGCACAAGAGCAATGTGATGTAGAGTTACCCATTCAGATTGATGCCAGCATACAGCTTCCCCCTAGAGTTAGCCAAGGCGCTTATCCTGTTCTTTTATATATTAAAAATCCACCTATAATTCCTTCGTTTTATCCGCTGATCAAAAGAAATGATGCGGCTATTAAATGGAGTTGTTGGACACTAAACTGTCAAGAAGAAGATTTTAGTTCAACAATAGGGAATTCAGTAGTATTTTTTCCGCCAAAACAAGGTTTTTACACCTTAAATGCAGAATCTCAAAAAACAGGGGAGCATAGAGTTATAGAGCTTTATGTGTTCGATAACCTATTCAATATTTATGCAGGGTCTGATTATCACCTAAATGAAGAAGAAGTAGGATATTTAGTGCAAGACTTCTTTGCTCCTGATATTTATTATTCACGTACAGAAATATATGAGATATTAGAAATTTTCTTAAATGGAGATACATTATGAAAAAATATCTGAATTTCACTGGGCTCTCTTTATTATTTTTATCAACACATATATATGCTAGAGAGATTCAAATAGAATGTGAACGCTTATGGGCAAAACCTCATGAAGAGATTCAGCTTCAAATTGAGGGAGGACTATTGCCTTTAACCTGGCAAACAACAACAGGACAAATTAAACGTAAAGAAAAAACAGGACGAGAATTTATTTATACTGCTCCGCAACGCTATATGCAGGATAAAATTAAATTTACTGATAATGCAGGACAAGAAGCGATTGTTTATATAGATATACTTCGCCCTCTGATGCTTTCACCATCGCAACGTATAATACCTATTAAGAGTAGTACAGAATTTAAAGTCTATGGAGGTAGTGGTGAATGGCGCATCAATGAAGTTGAAGGTATTAATGCTGAAAAACTAGATGAACAGAAATTCAAAGTAACTGTTGAAAAACAAGCTGGAGAGTTTATTTTGCAATTAAAAGACACTAAAACCCAGGATATTTTAGATGTATCTATTATGGTGTATGAAAAATTAAAAATTAAAAATTAAAAATTTATCAATATCATTTTTTATTATTTAAGAAGAATAATTTCCCTGAATTTAAAATCAGAGGAATCATTAGGGCGACAGCGCTACAATGAGGGATTAACTTGCGAGACGCTGTTCTGGTGCTCTGACAGGTCTGCTGTCTCTCGCTCACCTTTGCACAGCGCTGCTATGCTCACCACTTTTTCCATGACGATAAGAATATTAATTCAGTTGTACGAACCAAGTTGATATGAGGCATGAAAAATTGACTGTCTCTGCGAGATAGGGAGAGACGCAGCCGGGGTCGAGTAGCCCGCGACAAGGCATCATTTTGGACGGTGGCGCCAGCGATGCGAAGACACAATGCATTTGCCATGGGGGAAGGCAGTGACCGTAGCAGCGGAGTGCGAAGGTGACTGGGTGATACCGGACGTGTCGGGGCACCAAAATAGCATCTCGCGCCCACTTAATAAGTTCTAAGGACAAGGATGTCCGTGAACACCTCTTAAACGATGCGAGACACCACCAGAAAAAAGTGTGTCGTACAACTCAGTTCATATCTTTATATACGCCGAATACATGTTCTCTTGGTTTCCAAACCCTGCAAACCTAAATCCTTCGCATATCTAGGCCTGTTGACATTTGGGGCTAATCGGATTTTTAGCCACATTTTTGAGCTGACAAGGCACGCAACGCAGCCATGCCTTCCATGGATAGAAAAAATAACGTCGTCATCCAAATGCCAACAGAACCTAGCCTCCTCTCAAATATCAATCCAGTTCCACATACAAATCTTCTTGCAAAGCTTTGACTTCTTTTTGCAAACGGCGCTCTTCTTGTTGTAGTTTTTTCATCTCATCTTGATCATTGCTTTGAGCGGTGGCTTTGAGCAGACTTTGTGCTTGGGTTTGTAATTGGCTGACTTTTTTCAGCAAGCTTTGTTGACGTTGTTGAGCTTTTTGCGTGGCGACTTGTTGGTTAGATATATGTGTGTTGAGCTTTTCAAGCTCTTCTGTCAGAACTTGCGAGTAGTCACGTAATTGCGCTACTTGTACATGCAAAGCGCTTTTTTCTATTTGTAGTTCGGATTGTTCTAAAGTGCTGCCTTGCTGGGCTTGGCGCAGCGCGTCCAGATTGTGTTGACGGGTTTCTAAACGCTGATCATAAGCACCTGAAGTGACTCCGTAGACACCGCTAATTAAACCACCTTGGCTGGGATCATCGGTCACGGCGCAAGCACTGAGTAATACCACGGGAATTAAAGTGATGAGTTTTTTCATGGGGTGTCCTCCATAACTGCATGAGATATAAGAATCTATTTTGAAATTATAAATTCATAAATAACAATGCTTTAAGCGGAATTATTCTTTGCAGATGAGTAGTGTGTGAGGCGATGTTATTGGCGGGCACCGCTTATCATCTGCATGGCATCTCGCATCATTTGGCTCATGTTGCGCAGAGTTTCCCACTTAAACATTTGCTTGGGATTTAAGCTGGGTTGGGTGTTGTTTTCTGGGTTTACTAAGGTTTCCAGCGGATGATATTGCAGTTTATCCGCCGCATTGACTAAAACCACGAAATTACGCGCAAACGCGATGGCATTTTTCATTGCTTTGGGCAGTTGTTCTTGCACAAGCAAATACAAACCTTGTTGATCGCCTTGGTCGTATAATTCTAGTATTTTCTTTAACAACAGCGACCATTGTTCAAAAAATCGTGAACCTTTGTTGCTTAAGGTAATGAATTGACGCATCAACTGCACATTTTGTTGACTTAATTGCATATTAGAACCCATTTGACTACTGAGCACACCAAGTTGTGCGAGTTTTTGTTGTAATTGAAAACTGGTGGGTAACAATTGCAGCGTGAGCAAGTTTTTGCTCTGTTGGGTGTTTTCCGTGCCTTTAAGCCATTGTCGTAAACGACTCATAAACAATTGGAAGTCGTGACCTATCTGGGTGTTTAAGGAATGAAATTCCGCCAATAAGTTGGGAGTGTACACCGTGGTTTGTGGCGGAGTGAAAGTGGTTTGAGGCGGTGTAAAGGCTTGATGTGTAGGATTATCTATAGTTTGTAGCGTAAATTGTTGACCATCAGTTTCAAAGTCTAAAAAGTCCCCTTGATGTTGTACGGAAAAATAAAAACGATGACCTTGTTGATCTTGAAAATAGCCTTGCAACACGCCTTGTTGTTCTTGCGCTTGCAATGGGTATTGTTGCCCATTAAAGCGAATATTGCCTGTGTAATGGGACGTTTGTGTGTGTAGTTCTAGCTGTAATGAGCCATTGCTAAACGTACCTTGATACAACGAGGGGGCTGTAACGTTTAAAGGGTTGTTATTGGCTGGCATTTGCAGCGGATTGTGCGGGGCATCCATCCCCGCAGAAGCCGCAGCATAGAGCCATAAGCTACTGATTAAAATAGTCCAATAAGGATAGTGCATCTCGCCCTCCTGGCTGAGAATCTATACGGACATGGGAATATTGGCTACAAAAATAATCCCGTCTATTGCTCAAGCTGAGCCAACACCCATTTTTTTGCTCCAGCAAAATCGGCTTTGCCGGTGCCGAGCTTGGGTATTTGTTCAATGGGCATCCACATCGCGGGCTGCATTAAGGGGCTAATACCGCTGCTGCGGATTTGGCTTTGCAGTGCATCAACATCTTCCACGCCTGATACCAGTAACACGACTTTTTCGCCTTTTTGTTCATCCGGCACGGCGACCGCGAGAATTTCTATCTCTGGGTCTTCAATGTGTTGTTGAAGGGCGGCTTCGATAGCCCCTAAGCTGATCATTTCTCCGCCGAGTTTGGCAAAGCGTGAATAGCGATCCACGATGGTTAAAAAGCCATCCGCATCCAGCTTGCCTTTATCCCCGGTTTTGTACCAACGTCGTCCGCTGTCTTCGAGAATCACGGAGGCGGTTTTGTCGGGGTCTTTAAGATAGCCTTTCATTACTTGCGGGCCTGCAATCAGCACTAAGCCCGCTTCACCCGTGGGCAATTCTTCCAGCGTGTCGGGATCAATGATTTTGATGCGTGTGCCAGGAATGGCCAGCCCGACAGTGCCGACTTTTTGCGCAATTTGGACTTGTCCAGAATAAGACAACAAGGTATCGGGCAAGTTGCAGTTGCTCACGGGGGAGTTTTCCGTGGTGCCGTAGCCTTCGTAGATCAGATGATGAAATTTGTCTTGGAAAGCTTGGCGCACTTTGGGATCAAGTCGTTCTGCCCCCGCAATGACTAAGCGCAGGGATTCAAAGAGCAAAGGATGTAGCTTGCGGTTGCGTGCATACAGGCGCAGGAAGGTGGACGTGGCAAACATTAAGGTCACTTTATGCTGGGCGACTAAGCGCCCAATCGCGGGGGCATCGGTGGGATCAGGCTGACACACCATCGGCACAGCTTCGAGCAAAGGCAGTAAGGTGGTGACAGTGAGTCCAAAGGCGTGAAACACGGGTAATGAGTTGAGAATCACATCTTCATCGCCCGCGTTCAAAATCGCCGAGGTTTGCTTGATATTCGCCATTAAATTGAAATGGCTGAGCATTACACCTTTCGGTGTGCCTTCGCTGCCACTGCTGAATAAAATGGCGGCGGTATCTTGCATATCCGTTGCTTCAGTATGCAAGGCTATCAATAGGCGGGTGGGCAGCCATTTAGCTTGTAGTAAGGCACCGAGTAATGCAGTTTTTGGCAAGGCTTTTTTAACGTCTTCTAAAAACACCAGTTGCGCTACTTCACCTAAAGCGCTGAAGTCTAATTTGCGCTGTTGTTCGAGTTTTTTCAAAAACAAGCGCGAGGTCAAAATGGTTTTGATTTCAGCAAATTCTACTGAGCGTTTGACCACATCAACAGGAGCGGTGTAGTTGAGATTCACAGGGGTTTTGCCTTGCATCAGCACCGCCATGTAGGTGATCGCAGCCCCGCTAGAAGACGGCAATAATAAGCCGATGTTTTGTTGCTCGACTAAGCGGGGTTTGAGTGCGCCTTTAAAAGCCAGCACTGCGGTGAGTAGCTTGGCATAAGTCAAACTGCCATTAGCATCAATCGAGGCGAGGCGACCTAAGTTGTTTTTAGCGGTGTTGATAAAGGCGTGATGAATCGGTGGCAAAGTCTCTATGTAGTGTTCCCAGGTATGAATCGAGGTGTCAGCCACGCCTTGTTTAACCTGAGCTGCGGGGGTATTCGCAGACATCGGCACACCAAAACCCACATTAATATGGCGCAATCGGCTGCCCCGTGAGGATTCGCGGTATTTGCTGCTGCCATAAGAAAAGCGACTGCCCCACAGGCCGCGCAAATAAAACGGGATAATCACCGCGTCAGTGTCTTGCACCGCGCGTTCAAAACCGCTTTTAAACACACTTAAATGTCCGTTATGGCTGATGTGGCCTTCGGGAAATAAGGCTACCACTTCGCCATTTTGCAGCGCTTCACGCACGGCGGCTAAGGCTTCTTTGCTGCCCGCGCTGCCGATAGGAATGGTGTTGAATAAATCCAAAAAACCGCGCAAATACCATTTTTCGTAGTATACCCGCGTCATCACAAAACGAATCGGGCGTGGGCAGGCGATTTGTAACATCGCCCAATCCAACCAACTGACATGATTACCCAACAGCAACACGCCACCGCGCACAGGAATATGCTCCATGCCGGACACGCCGACTTGATAGCTGCGGTTAAGAATCACGCGCACCACATAACGAATCAGAGATTGCGGTAATTTGTAGAGGGTGTACAGCGTGCCGAAAAACACCACGGCTGCCAGGATGAAAAAGACTTGAGCACTGGGTACTTTATAAACCGCAAAAGCGATAGCAAAGCCTAAAAAGCTCAGCATTAAAATATTTTCAATGAAGTTGCGCACAGCAATGATAGTCCCACTTTCGCCTTCCTTGGCGTGGTATTGAATCAAGGCATTCAGCGGCACAATGAATAAGCCGCCAGAAAAACCGTACAACACTGATAGAGCTGCCAGCCCCCAAGTATTGAGCGTTAAAGGAATGCCGATTAAGGCGATGCACATGCCCAAAGCGCCCAGCGGAATGATACCTAATTCAATATGATTGCTGGAGACTTTGCCTGCCCAAGCCGCACCGAGCACAATACCTATGCCGCTGAGTGCCACCAGTCCTTGAGCAATGCGGGTATCCGTTTCACCCACGACTTCTTTTAAATACGGCGCATAATTGACTAATACGACCTGCCCCACCGCCCAAAAAATCGACACACCGATAATGCTCAGGCGGATACCTTGATGTGCCCAAGCGCCTTGTAAGTGCTGGCGTAAATAGCCAAACGTGACGTATTTGTGCCAATCAAATTGAACTTTGAGAGGCGGGGTAGAAGGATTGATTAATCTTAAGGAAATGATAAATTCCAGCACCGCACCGCCGATGAGAAAAAAGCCTAAAAACGGCAAAGATTGCAGAATATCGGCTAATGATTTGAAATCTTTATTGATGAAATATTCAAATGCAAAGGTATACACCAGGGTGCCCGCGAGAATGGCGATCAGGCTAATGGATTGCACGGCGGAGTTGGCGGGAGTCAGTTTATTTTTACCCACCAGTTCACGGATATAGCCGAATTTTGCGGGAGAATAAATCGCGCTTTGAATGGCTAAAACAAAGGTGAGCCAAAATGCCGGCCAAAACAATCCTAAGTAGTAGCACAGCGTGATGAGCATGGTAATGGGAATCGCTAAAAAGGCTGAAATACGGATAATGAGCGGTTTAGGAAAGCGATCAGACAGAAAACCTGCGGGGGTTAATATGAGGACAAACGGCAGCAAGATCATGGCATTGATCAAAGCGGTATAAATTCTGAGTTCGGGATCATCGAAGAACTTAAACAAGGTGTTCTGAATGATGATTTTATGCCCTAAATCGGTAAAAGCATTGAAAAATGCAATGAACAAAAAGGCCATAAAGCCCTTTGTGCGCCAGATTGATGTATCCATGTATCCCCCTGATGAATTGATATTAGACGTGTTGCACAGGGTAGGCATCGTAGCGAAAAAGTGTGGTTTTGAGGCGGGTTTTTCGGTTTTTTGAGGCGAATAGTGATTCTATTCGTTGATAAAAAGCGGAAAAGCAGACCAAAATCCACGCTTTTGCAGCCAATGAATACCTCGTGCAACCAGTCTATTACGCAAGGTGTGCGGCAAGAAAGCGTCAGTAAACGACACCATTGAGGGGGAAAGTCTATACGCTGAAGCAAAGGCTGGAAACGGTATATGGCGCTTTAATCCAAAGATCATTGATTTTGCTGCATCAGCCATCTCTCGTTCCCACGGAGATCGTCACTGCCATTAAGTTAAGGAAAAAGCGCGTAGCGCCTAGCCTCCCCTCCTCAAAGGAGGGGATAGAGGGGGGGGATCAAAGACCATCTCCTTAAAAAATACGTTAAGGAAAATAGCTTTTCTTCATCACCTCCCCCCCTCCTGCAAGGAGGGGGAATAAAATCAGCTACTTGCAATGCTTCTAGCTAAACTTAATGGCAGTGACGGAGACCGTGGGAACGAGGACATTTCTTGGCGGCTAGTATTATTTTTTCTGAAGCGCATAACGACTAAGAACCTATACGAAGATGGGACATCGAAGCAAAAATTCGCCATTTTGAGGCGGGTTTTTCGGTTTTTTAAGGCAAATAGTGGACGTGTAACGAAAAAAAGCGGAAAACCTGACTAAAAGGGAGGATTTGCAGCCGATGATCCCATTTTCGTATAGGCTCTAAGCTCACTGGCAGCCAGAAGCTGTATAGCGAGATACGAGCGGCTCAGCTTTTGGCTGTCCAGTGCAGCGCTTTGTTAGGGCTTTTCCAAGTACAGAGCTAATTTCTGATGCTGGAACATTTGCTAATTCTTTTGGTTCCATCTTGTGCATACCACCACCATAAACACGCCCTTCATCAAGCATAGCTTTTCCGGTTATCTGGTTTAAGGCTTCAAGCAACTGTTCGCTCAATTCAGGGTTTTGTTCAATTTCTTTTTCCAAGTGCGGCTTGGGGTAAAGTATCAGGTAAGAATTGGAAACAATCGCTTTTGACCTATTCAATACAAAGCGGAAAGGCTTTTTGCCTTCCTTGTCTGAACGTCCGATGTATGTGCAATAAAATTGGCTTTCAGGACGATTTTCTTGTGAATACCAGATTTTACGGTTTTTACACAAATACCTTTCGGATACACCAGCCTGAATACCTTCTTCAAGGTAGTCATAAAGTTCAGGATAAACACGCTTCACTTCATCAACCGGAAGTTTACAGTCAAGAACAAACAACTGATTGTCAATATCAGGAAATCCATTTTTATCCGCTTTTACCTCAGTAGCGTTAAGATAGCGCGGACTTGGTAAAATCGGGCGAAACTGTTCAAGCGGTAAATGACGGCGTTCAATCTGTTCACGCGCAACCACAAAGAACTTGTTATCACCAGTTGCAATACCACGCTTTACTGTAAAAAAGTCACTTAACTTTGGTGTGTTATTTTCTTCCCGTTCACCAGACAGTGGGAAGCGTGTCCATTTTTTTTCTTTGGTTAACGTAGAAAGACTAACATCCCTTTCGTGCGCAGGTTTATCTATTGTCCCGCCATAGGTAAATTTCGCTTTGTGATTATTTCTTGGCTTCTTGTTTTTAAACCAAACAACCGCCGAAGAAACAAGTGCATCATCAAATTGAATGTCACTTGGTTCAAAGCGGTGAATTTGTAAAAGCGTGACCTCATTTAACAGATAATCTTTAACAGCCTGACCGTAATTGACATCCATAAATTCACTTGGTATCAGCCAGCCAGCAATACCATTTTTCTTCATCCATGGATGTGAAAGTGCCATGAAATGACAATACAGACCAGCCAAGCCAGACAGTTTCATATTTGCAGTTTCAAGGGCTTTTTCTTGAAGTCGTTCCTTTTGTCCATTTATATGGTGATGGCGAACGTATGGCGGGTTACATATGATTAGATTGTACTTTTCTTCTTCATCTGGTGGAGTTTGTTTTGTGAAATCTGCAAGCTGATAGTTTAGGTCAGTTTGTTTCCACAGTTTCAGGGCTGGTTTTCCGTAATGTTTGTCAACTTCAAACCCGGTAGCGGCTTCAATTCTTGTTGATGGAAATACAGTGTTCAATGCACTGTAGAAAGAACCCGTGCCAAATGCTGGATCAAGGAAGCGAACTTTTCCACGTTTTGGAAAAATGTTTTTAGCATGATTCAAAACGTCATTCGCAAGGGCAATGGGTGTTGAAAATTGTCCCATGACATTACGTTCTTCTTGGGTCTTTTTCCCGTCAAGTTCCGCTTGAAGCGTCTGGCGTTGGCTTTCAAGTTGATCAATCTTCATTATCAAAACCCAAACTGTTCTAAATCGTCAATGCGATGTTCCCAAACCCAATCAATACCTTCAGCCGCCTCATAACCAAGATAACCTGAATCAAAGTAACCGCACAAAAATAGGTCAAAGGTGATTTTGTCACCATAGGTATGGCGAAGCTGTTGAATTTTGATTGCTTCCTCCTTGCGGCGCTTGTTTGTGTTTGTAAAGTCACCGGCTGACTTTGCTTCAAACAATGCGGGGAAATCTCCTTTTCTTGCATCTTTGCGCATGATAATCGCGTCAACCGGGATATTGACCTGCTTTCCTTCATCACCTTGTGAAACAGGTACATTGAAGCGGAAAGAAAAGGTGCCATTCGGCATGGAAAGCCAATCTTCAGCCTCACCGGAATTAAGTTCACGATACCCACTGGCTTCTAGCCATGCTTTCATAGCTGCAAGCTGCCGCTGTTCTTGAGCGTTCCTGATGATTGGGTCTGCAACCGCGCCACATAGCCGATCAGCAACGATTGTTGAAGCACGGTGAACTTCTTCCTTAGTGCCGATGTCTCCGCGTTCTTTCCATACGAAAATATCAGGGTCAGCCATTGTTTCGATGATATCACCGATCATGCCAAGTTGTTCAATTAGTTCCTGCTGTTTCATCTTTGGTGGAACACGCTTGTTTATCTCCATGTTCTTCACTAAGTTTGGAGATACGCCTGCTAGACCAACAAGCCGATCTCGTGCAATAGGTGGACATGTGGTCATACGCAGCATCGGTAATACGGAAGGATGATTCTGAAGCGTTTCTGGCTTAATGTTTGTCAAGTTTTCAGTCCATTGAAGAGCTAGTTCGACTTCTTTCGTGGTTTCAATGCGAGTATCCCTGAATGCTTTTGGTGCGAAAGTCATGAACCACTCATTATAAAAATCTACTGACTTAGAAACATCAGCTTTCCATGAGTCAACTTTATTTCTATTTACTGCCATTTTTGCCTTTTCTGTCTTAATTTTGATGAAACCATCATCGTGTCAGTTTTGTAGCCTTAATGGCCTCGCGGATCACCCGTCAAAGGCGGGAGGTACACTGAAAGTGACCTAACGCCTGCCATCACTCAACGCTGGAGCGTAGCGGAAGCGGTCGGGTGGATGGCTAAGTTAGGATGAATTTATTAATAGACTTCATCATGTGAGCCTATTGCTTCCAACAATATGGCTTCATTCTCGTCATGCTGGACAAACTCAAAAATAATTCTTAAATCATAAGCAACACTACAAGCCCTCGAACCTTCAAGATTTCCTTTCAGCCTGTGTGTTTTCAATGATGGATGAAAAGCATCTTCTGCAAGCAACTCCAGTGTTGTTTGAATGTCCACTGCTCAATTCGGATTCTTCTTTAATGCACGCTTTGCAGTTCGTACAAACTGCACTGGATTTTATCAACAGCCTATTCATGACAAGATTGAGTTCATTATATCTTGTGGTGTTTCAGGAGATAATTTACCTTGTTGGTACTCTTTACGAGCAGATGATATAAGCGAAGAAATTTCTTGACGACGATACTCTGCTATTCGATGGCGAACAACATCAATTAATGATTCCTGCTCATCAAGTGATAGATGATCAACTACATCCAATAATTCACTAAATGAAGTTGTCTTAGCCATTTTAGACTCCTTAGATCAAGTTTTGCCTTTGCAAAAGCCCAAGCAGCAGCGATTGCACCAAAAATACCAATAATAATACTCAATCCGCTTGCCTCAAGAAAACCCACCCAACTAACCAAGGCAACAGCAGCAAGAGGAAATACAATCATAAACCATATTTTGGGACCTATTATCATCAATAACTTAATTGCTCCCCATCCCATCAAAATTAATATCACTAAACCCAAGAACGCTTCCATAATTGACTCCTAACTTTTAAGTATCAAGCCTTTTCGCCCTGATACTCTCCAATATTAAATGATAAATCAGGCAACTTTGCTTTGCTACCAGTATGCTGAACTTTTGCCCTTATAGCTCGTGTAGGGCGGATAAGGTGCGTCTTTTTGCACCATCATCCGCCATCACGGAATTCCTGCAATGTCGCATGACGCTAAGAGTCTATACGAAATTAATCACCTAAAAGAAATTAAGTCTATTTAAGTGGTAGCGTGTTTCATAATTAATCGGGATGATGCAATATATACCAT
>JADGEH010000221.1 GCA_016744475.1 Thiotrichales bacterium
TTGCCCTTAGAACTTCTTAAGTGGGCGCGAGACGCTATTCTGGTGCCCCGACACGTCCGGTATCACCCAGTCACCTTCGCACTGCGCTGCTACGGTACTGCCTTCCCCCATGACTATACGGCCAATACATTGTGTCTTGGCAACACCCGCGATGCGAACCAAAGACCTTCGCATCGCTGGTGCCACCGTCCAAAATGATGCCTTGTCGCGGGCTACTCGACCCCGGCTGCGCCTCTCCCTGTCTCGCAGCGATGGTTCAAGGTCTGTTAGAACGTATGTTCAATGCAGAGAAAATAGATAATTGGTTTGAAAATATAGGAGAAGTTCAATATACAAGAAAAATTTTATTTTCTTCATTAGTTTCAATAATGCTTCAAGTAGTCTGCCGAGTAAAAAGTAATGTTTATTCGGCTTATGTAGATTCAGATATTGATGCTACTCGGCAAGCAGTATACGACAAATTGAAAAATACAGAAACAAAAACCAGCCAAGAAATCGTTAGATATATAGCAAAAGAATCAGAAGACATTATTCGTGAAATAAAGGGAACTCAACCTGCATGACTACCAGGATTTAGAGTGAAGTTCTTAGATGGACACTGTATTAAAGCAACAGAGCATAGACTTCAAGTTTTAAGAGACACTAAAGCGGGTGCATGACCTGGGAAATCACTTGTTGCATTTAAACCTGAACTCGGTATTGCGACAGATGTATTTCCATATGAGAATGGATATGCTCAAGAACACTCATTATTGCCAAGTGTACTAGAAACAGTTGCAGAAGATGATTTATGGGTAGCTGATAGACATTTTTGTACTTTAAGTTTTATTGTCCTAATCGCTAGTTAAAACTATGCACTTTAGTGCAAGGCTTGAGCTTTTATTCATAATTTAGCATCGCGTAGCGATTCATTATTTCAATCCGTGGTTGAGTCCACGGATTAAGGGCTTTCAGCCCGCAATATATACTATGGACTTTTAGTCCATAGTGGTTAATTTAGCAGTGCGTAACGTGAGTTAATAACAGTGAACCTATGCCGCAGGAAAAAAACACAAAACCCTGTTCATAGCCACATCAAAAGCCTTGATTAGTATATTAATACCCCATGATATACTGATTAAAGAATGAGCTAATGGATTTTCTGACCGATGCTGCCGGGATAAAAACGATGACACAACTCGCATTAATCATAGACTTAAATGTTTGCGTAGGCTGCCATGCTTGCGTCACATCTTGTAAAGAATGGAATACTTCAGGCTGGGCCGGACCCATGACGGATTTCAATCCATATGGCGAAGACCCCACGGGCACCTTTTTTAACCGTGTGCAAACCTTTGAAATTGGAGAATATCCTAAAACCGAAACCGTACATTTTCCTAAATCGTGCCTGCATTGCGAAGAACCCCCTTGCGTTCCTGTGTGTCCTACTGGAGCCAGCTATAAACGCGAAAAAGACGGCATTGTGTTGGTCGATTATGACAAGTGCATCGGCTGTAAATATTGCTCTTGGGCTTGCCCTTATGGTGCGCGAGAAATTGATGAAAAACAAAAGGTCATGAAAAAATGTACGCTGTGCGTAGACCGCATTTATGACGAATCTTTAGCTAAAAACGAGCGCCGCCCTGCTTGTGTTATGGCTTGCCCCACCAGTGCGCGTTTGTTTGGTGATATTCACGATCCTGATTCAGAAGTCTCTGAAACTATTCGAGAAAGTGGCGGCTATCAATTGATGCCAGAGTGGGGTTCAAAACCCGCTAATCACTATTTACCACGCCGAAAAAATCGCATCACATTGCATCGTGATGAACTAGAACGTGCAGATAACCCACTGAAGAAAGAAGGTATTTTGCCCGAACCGCCGTCCGATCAAAAAACTTTGGACGAAACCACCAGTTGGTAATGCTTACCCTAAGAGCCTATACGAAGATGTGGAATCGAAGCGAAAATTCGCCATTTTGAGGCGGGGTTGCAGCCGATTATCCCATTTTCGTATAGGCTCTGAGATGTTGTTGGCCATGGAACGCCAGCATTTGAGATGGCTTAGTCAGGAGAACTTTCATGCATCCCGCATTTTCTGTGATTTTTTTAACCACCTTGATCGGCGTTGGTCAGGGTTTATTTCTCGCCTTATTTACTGGGCAATTTTATGCCTTGGCAAAACTACTACCCGCACAAGATAGTCAGGCTTTTTATGCTGTTGGCTGTGTGCTGTCCTTGGGATTTTTACTGGCGGGTTTAGTCGCTTCATTTTTTCATTTAGGACACCCAGAACGCGCTTGGCGTGCGATGACGCAATGGCGCACATCCTGGCTTTCGCGTGAGGTCATCATTTTGCCCATCACCATGCTGTTTATTTTTCTCTATGGCTTGGCGCATTTTATGGGCTGGAATCAGCCGTGGTTTGTGTTAGCCGATGGCTCTTTACCCGTTGATACCACGCTGGTCATGGGAATGCTGGCGACATTCGCCACGTTTTTGTTATTTATTTGCACCGCGATGATTTATGCCAGCTTAAAATTCGTTCAAGAATGGTATAACCCACTGACCGTCTTTAACTTTATATTCTTAGGTGGCGCTTCAGGTTTTACCTTGGCGGCGGCTTTTTCAGCCTATGCCCAGGCTAATATGGTGAGTTTTTATGGAATGTGGGCGGTGATTTTAACCTTAGCGGCATTGCTCACACGCGGTGCTTCGTTATGGCGTAATCGTCGTTTAAAACATAAATCCAATTTGCAAACAGCGATTGGGATACGCCACAATAAAATTCAACAAAAAGCCCAGGGTTCAATGGGTGGGTCTTTTAATACCCGCGAATTTTTTCACCATAAACCAGAAAAAATCGTGCGTATGGTATATTGGTTTTTCCTCTTATTTTTTTTCCCGATTCCTATTGCATTATTAGGCGCTTCTTATGGCATTGAATCAGTGTATTTGCCCATGTTAGCTTTTGTCATGCAATATCTGGGTTTAATGGCTGAGCGTTGGTATTTCTTTGCTGAAGCTCGACATCCACAGAACTTGTATTATCAAGCGATTGCTTAAGAGCCTATACCAGCCCTACAAAGGTGCTTCCAAGTTATTTGAAAATATAATTTTTTATATTTTTGAATTTACTAACTAGGAGGAAAAGGTTATTTTTAGCCCAATTTTACAAAAGTTTGCAGAGAAAATAGATGCTTGGTTTGAAAACATAGGGGAAGTTCAATATACAAGAAAGATTTTATTTTCTTCATTAGTTTCAATAATGCTTAAAGTCGTTTGTCGAGTAAAAAGTAATGTCTATAGCTAAAGTACATCATTTATAGGCTTGCGATAGAGCTAAACCCAAGACTGCCAGTCCTTCAAGGACTGGCAGTCTTAACAACTGATATAATTTTGCTATATTCAGCTTATTTAGATTCAGATATTGATGCTACTCGGCAAGCAGTATACGATAAATTAAAAAATACAGAAACAAAAACCAGTCGAGAAATAAAGGGAACACAACCTGTATTGCTACCAGGGTTTAGAATAAAATTCTTAGATAGACATTGTATTGAAGCGACTGAACATAGACTTAAAGTCTTAAGAAACACTAAAGCAGGTCCATTGCTTGGAAAATCACTGATTGTATTTGAACCTGAACTAGGTATTGAAACAGGTGTGTTTCCTTGTGAAAACGGACATGCTCAAGAACGCTCGTTATTATCAAGTGTGATAAAAACGGTTGTAGAAAATGATTTATGGGTAGCGGATAGACATTACTATCGTCACAAGCACTATGATGTGCAAAAAAAGAACTATAGGGATATTTCATCATTCATACGAATTCTCCATACATATTCATTTTAGAAAAATCAAATACTTTACCTGAACCAAAGCTTTCAAATAAACTTTTGACCTGTGAAAAAGTATTACATTCCATAAAATTTTTACGAATATGATTTTTGATTTGTA
>JADGEH010000008.1 GCA_016744475.1 Thiotrichales bacterium
GGCGTGAGGACATCGGCTTTGTTTACCTTTTGCAAAATATTATGATGAGTGTATAGGATAACTTGGAGGGAGTTCTTTTACAGCCTCGCCGCTTGGGAATGCTGTCTTGACCGCGTTGCGGTCAGTACTGATAGAGGAATAATATTTCAGTGGTACTGGAGTATCGTGATTAAGGTATGACAGGATTTTTGAAATCCATCATATCTGTCGCATAACTCACCTCACATCTTTATAGCTTTGTTTTAAAAAAAGCCTTTGGGTCATGTCCGTCAATAACCTGTGCTATCGCTTATTAGGCTTTGTGCTTCCACGAGTTGCCTTAGAGCCTATACGAAGATAGGGAATCGAAGCGAAAATTCGCTATTTTGAGGCAGGTTTTTTGGTTTTTTAAGGCGAATAGTGGGCTATTTAACGAAAAAAAGCGGAAAACCTGACCAAAAGGGCGGATTTGCAGCCGATTATCCCGTTTTCGTATAGGCTCTTAACCCTCGGCATGTTTTGTGCTTTTGCCATGAAAACGTTCATCTTTTCAGTTTGACCTGGAGAACTCTCATGCAAGGCTTAAAACTCTTACCGCTCTTATTACTCGCTGCTTGTGCGAGCCAACCGCCTCATTCTAAAACTGATTTATCGGTACTTGAAGAACATCTGACGCAAGCTAAAGCGGGGGATTTTGGCGAGCTCATGGTGCATTTACATAAAGCCGAAGATCACTTAGATAATGCGGAAACTATTTACCAGAAAATACAAGGTGATAGCCCTGACAAGCAGTTGCAAAAGCAAGGCGAACAAGCGGCAAAACGGGCGATGGCACACCGTATCAGCGCTGAAAATGCGTTAGGGCGTATTTTGCAACCACTAGAAGTAGGCATTGAAGGCAATACGCGCACGACTGAAAATCTGGATTATCGTTTAGCCTATATCGAAGATATGCACATTCCTGAAGGTTTAGTCATTCCTGAAGAAAATATTTATTTCGATTCCAACAGTGCGCGAGTGCTGAGCGGTCAAAAAGATCAATTGCAAGTGATGGTTAATTTTTTACAAAAATATCCTGTATTTGCTATGGAATTAGTCGGTTATGCTGATACGCAAGGCAGTTCAGCTTTTAACCGTCGGTTGGCGGAAAAACGCAATCATTCAGTGTTAGCAGGTTTGCGCAAACGGGGTTTACCTACACAAACAGTAGTCACTATTGCAGTGGGAGAAGCAGATGGTGCGGATGAAATGGAAAACCCAGATAACCGCCGGGTAGAAATTCGCCCTTATGTGCATGGTCGTTATGCTGAACGCATCGCGGTGAATACGGATAAAGCTGTAACAGACACCTCAATGGATATTGAAGTGACAGATATGAGCGATTAAAGAGAAATAAAGCATAAAAAAAGCCCACAATATTGTGGGCTTTTTTTATGCTTGAATGAATCACTCAGCGCTTTTTAAGTCTAACAAAGCTGCTTGTGTCTTTTCACACGCCGTTGTCAAAGGTTGAATCAAGCCAGGAATATCAGAGAAGTCAACTTCTCGGCCTTTTTTTTCTAAAACAGCACAGATTTCTCCCACTTCTTTAGCCCCCATGTTGTAGCTAGAACCTTTTAAGCTATGTGCAGCGTGCATAAGTTGTTCTGCATCTTTATTTTTCACGCCTTGCTCTATGCCCTCCAAAAATTCTGGCAATTGGAATAGGTAAGAATCAATAATTTCATCTAGCAATTCAGGTGCATCGCCTGCGACCATTTTCAATTCTTCAATCACATCATCATCAAGCAACATAATCGCCCGTCCTTTAAGATATATCAATGAAATGATAAACCACGTTCTGCTCACTGGTGGTTTCGCTCTGTGCTAAATCCATAGCATTTAAGGTTTGGATTAAAGCTGAACAGCTTAAATGCAATAAACCGACTTGCTGAGCCTGCAATAATTGTATTTTAAACGCAGACAGGGCTAGTTGTCCGCCCGCATTTTGCCACACCCGCCAAGCATGGTTAATAAAGACTTGTTGCTCCCCAAAGCGCCCCGCAGGCGGCACAGCGCTGCAAACACTCAGCAGATGTCGTGCAAAATCTTCAATTTTTTCAGATGGGTGCGTTTGTGCAGAAGGTTTAGGTTGCCAATGGATGTGCCAGTTAAAGGCTTGGGAAAATTGTCGCAATAAATGCTGAGCTTGTGCGGGATCAATCTGCACAGTCACTGACTGTCCTTGGACATCTGGCAGTTCACATTGGAGATAAGGCGCGGGTGTTGATGGGGTTTGCATAGTATTAATGGCAGTTCAACGAAAAAAAGCGGGAAAATGAACAAAAAGGGCAGCTTTGCAGCCGATGCTTATGTAGCTCGTATAGACTCTCACGCATAGATGCTAACAAAGCCTATAATGTGTGCCATATTGTAACACCATTTATTATTCCCGCCTCTGCTGCTCAATTAAGACTCTTATGCCTCCAAGCCACTCTTTTCAACGCTCTCAATGGTTTACTCACCACCCATTAGGACAGCGCGTTTTACAGCAAGAAATCAATGCTTTGCAACAATTTTATCCACAGCTTTTTGGTTATTATTTAGTCCAGATAGGTGATGTGGGACAAGGGCAATTATTGCAAAATAGCCGCATTAATCATCCGTGCTTAGTGTCGATGACCGATATGCCGCTCATCGCGCCTGCCAGTCGGGTGATGGCTCAAGCCGAGGATTTACCTTTTGCAGCAGACAGTATTGATGCCATTTTATTGCCTCATATTTTGGAATTTGCGGACAATCCTCATGCCGTTTTGCGAGAAATCGAGCGGGTTTTAATCGCTGAAGGGCATTTAATCATTATTGGATTTAATCCGCTCAGCGCTTGGGGAGCATGGCATTTATCGCGTATCAGACAACGCCATCAAGTGCCGTGGAATGCGCATTTGCTAGGGCTTGCACGGGTGAAAGATTGGCTGTCGCTGCTAGATTTAGAAGTGCTACAACAGCACACCTGCTTTTTTGCGCCGCCTCTACAAAGTTTGCGATTGATGCGCCATTTAGGTTGGATGGAAGATTGGGGGCAATGTTGGTTGCCGCAAAACGGCGGTATTTATCTGCTGTTAGCGAGAAAACGTCGTTTGCAATTGCCGACAATGCGCCCACGTTGGCGGCTTCGCTCCAAAGATCGGCGCTTGGTAGGAGCACCTAGCCCGACAGCAAGACAGTGGTCTAAAACTCCTTCTCCTGATTAAGAGCCTATACGAAAACGGGAAAATCGGCTGCAAATCCGCCCTTTTGGTCAGGTTTTCCGCGTTTTTTCGTTAAATAGCCCGCTATTCGCCTTAAAAAACCGAAAAACCTGCCTCAAAATAGCGCATTTTCGCTTCGATTCCCCATCTTCGTATAGGCTCTAAGCCTGCAATCACATCCCTTTTTAGCAAAAGTCTGTGACTTTGGTAACAGAGATTCTTAGCCAAAGAGAATACCCTGGTTTTGTTTTTAGTGATGTTCATGCAACGATAAAATACTGATGAAACAGGAGGATAAGATGATATTAAAAATATTGTTTTGCTGCGTAGGGATAGGCTGTTTATCTCCGGTACTGGCTGATGATGAGTCCGAACCACCGCCGCTTTATCATTACTCGTCATTATCTGTGGAAATGGCCTCTAAAGCAGCTTGGGCGGCACTGACAGATTGTCGTAAAAAAGGTTTTTCTGTGGCTGTTGCGGTCGTGGATCGCGGTGGACACCTGCAAGCCTTGTTGCGAGATCAATTTGCCGGCCCTCACACACCTGAAACGGCTATACGTAAAGCTTGGACAGCCAATAGTTTTCGTCAATCTACAGCAGTGCTGGCGGGTTTATTAAGTGAGGGACGGATACCGAGTCAAGTGCAGCACAATCCCGGTGCTTTGCTGGTGGGGGGAGGACTTAAAATAGAGACCGGAGGCGCTACCGTGGGAGGCATTGGTGTTTCTGGTGCACCTCCTGGCACTTCAGAGACGGAGAGCATTGATGATGCGTGTGCACAAGCGGGTATTGATGCCATAGTCGATGAACTGGCCTTTGGGGACAGCTAACTTGCGGTCTCCAAAATATCTATGCTGTTTGATAAACCATAGACTCCATCGGCAAGAGTCAAGCGTATCCTTACGAAGATAACGTATTGTATGGGATACGATTGATTAGACTTGTCCAGGTTTAAAACGCCGACTGCAAAACAGCGGATATTGGCGATTTTTCTCGTTCCTTTTCGTTAAATAGAATGACTATTCGCCTCAAATGAACGAAAAAAACCACTCAATCCCGCTGCTTTTCGCTACGGCGTTTAAACCCGGACAAGTCTATTCTTTTGCACCGCCGCTAAGAGCTGTCTTTCATGTCTAAGGGCAGCGGTTCTAGTACGCCCACCGTCAAACCATCATCCACCAAATATTTTTGCGCCACTTGCTGCACTTGCTCAGGCGTAATCGCGCTCAGGCGTTCGATATAACTGTCCATGAGTCGCCAATCCAATCCCACACTTTCTAATAAACCTATCTGCATGGCTTGATTAAATGAAGCATCTTGCTCATAAATTTTTTCAGCCATGAGTTGCGCTTTGACTCGTTTTAATTCTTCAGTCGCAACAAGACTGGTTTGTAGACGTTTGACTTGTTGACGTAGAGCATTTTCTAAATCTTCGATGCTGTGGCTTTGGGTGGGTATGCCTGAAAAGGTGAATAAACCTTCTAAACGGCTATAAGGATCGTAGCTGGTGTTTAAGCTGTTGGCGATTTCTTCACCCCGTATGAGTTCTCGCGTCAGACGCGCACTGCTACTGCCATCCAACACATAAGCCAGCAGCTCTAATGCGTAAGCCTCCCACTCTTCGCCTGGAGCGGCATGGTTTAGCACGGGCACTTTGTAACCCATTAATAAGTAAGGCAGGCGGGCAGGGCGTTTGATGGTGACACGTTTAATGCCGCGCTGTGGCACTTCTGGACGTACACGCGGTGGTGTGACGGTGGCGGGTTTAAGTGCGCCAAAATACTGTTTGGCAAGGGCTAAGATTTCAGTCGGTTCAACATCCCCCACGACGACCACGACGGCGTTGTTAGGGGCATACCATTGTTGATACCAGTCGCGCACATCATCTAGTGTGAGATGCTTTAAATCTGCGGGCCAGCCGATGGTGGGGTTTTGATAAGGACTTGTTTGATAAGCGGTGGCGCGGAAAGTTTCGTAGGCTAAAGAGGTAGGTTTGTCGTCATAACGTAGACGGCGTTCTTCGATGACAACTTCGCGTTCTTTAGAAAACTCTTCAGGGTCGAATTTCAAATGTCGCATCCGATCCGCTTCTAGCTTAAAGCTGATGTTTAGTCGGCTTTTTTCTAGTTTTTGATAATACGCGGTGAAATCGGGCCCTGTGAAAGCGTTTTCTTGTGCGCCGTTTTCAGCCATGATGCGCGAGAATTCGTTGCCAGGATAATCAGCCGTGCCTTTGAACATCATGTGTTCTAGGACATGAGATAAACCCGTTCTGCCGCTTTCTTCATAGCTTGCACCAATTTTGTACCACACTTGGCTGATGGCGACGGGCACTCGATGATCTTCTTTGACGATTAATTTTAAGCCGTTGTCTAAAACATATTCATGCACTTGAGCCTGTACCCCATAAACCCAGCATGTACTGAGTAGGCAAATCAATGCGACGGGTTTTTTCAACATAATGTACTCCTTGGAAAAGTTTTTGTTTTGTCAGCACAGCAGTATAAACTCCCCTGCCACACCTTATCCGCTCAAACGCCCATCATTAACGCACTGATTAAGCGGTCAAAGTATAAATATAGGCTCTCTTGCAAGCTTTAATGCCTTGCATCACTACAAGCAATGTTAAACAAACATACAAAAAGCCGTTACGAGTGGCTGGTTTTACTAGGAGGAATGCTGCTGGGCAGCGTGTGCCTGGGGTTATGGTGTCATACTGACGATGACACAAGAGTGGGCGTCCTGGCACCCCATCCACCGATGCAGCAAGCACTCGATCCGCCGATGGCTGATTTTGAGTTTCGCGCTCATCGCCTCAAACCACAGGCTTCTTTTCTGATGCAAGCACAGGTGCTCAGTATGGCTTGGTATGCTGAGGGTACGGGCGCTATGATTGCACCGTTGGATTTAGCGCTGGGTTGGGGGCCGATGTCGGATAGTGTCGTGTTGTCACACTTTCAAATCAGCCAAAGCCTGCGTTGGTATGCTTTGTCAGCGCCGAAGTCCCCGATTAGTATGCATACGGCTGCGCAGCACAGCGCTAATATTCACATTATCCCTGCCAATAGTGGGTTACAAACCTATTTACAAGCAGTGAAAGTGGGAGACGTGGTGGAACTTAGCGGTTGGCTAGTTAATGTAGAAGGTGAAAATTGGCACATCAATTCATCGCTGACTCGTGATGATCGCGGTGCGGGTGCTTGTGAAGTGCTGTACTTACTGACTTTTGAAGTTTTATAAATGTTTCTCTTAAGACAAGGGTAAGATCACCGTAAAGCAACTACCTTGTTGTTCCACACTCTGTAAATGAATTTTCCCATCATGCTTTTCAACAATTTTCTGCACAATTTCCAATCCCATGCCACTCCCCACGCCAGAGGGTTTAGTGGTAAAAAACGGTTCAAAAATCTTCTCCTGAAGTGAGCTAGGAATGCCTATTCCTGTATCTTTAATACTCACTTTAATCTGTTGTTCATGCACACGAGTACTAATCGTGAGTTGTCCTTGTTCCCCCATGGCTTGAATTGCATTATGAATGAGGTTCATCCACACCTGAATCAGTTCATCGGGATAACACAATAAGGCTGGAAGGTCTGAATAGTCGCGGACTAATTCAATGCCTTGCTTAAGCGTGTTATGATTTAAAACCAAGACGATTTCAATACCTTCTTGTACATAGGCTAAGGTTTTATTGCGCTTCTGGTCGTAATGAGAAAAACTTTTCAAAGCCAACACCATACTGGCAGCGCGTTCAATAGCAGTATGAATAGTTTGAGTGCTACGCAGTGCTTCAATTAACTTATGTGCCATGCGTAGAATATGCTCTCCCGATGCATCCAAGAGCAGCGCTTTAATCTCATCATTTAATGTATAGATGCCCATATCATTAAGCATGTCTGCTATGACATCGACATCCATATGAGAGCAGGTATCTAATGATCGGCGCAATGCACGTTTATGCTGACGTTCTTCTTTACTACTTAAGGTAGGGGATGAGGTGAGTGCTGCATTTAATAAAGATACGAGTTGTTTTTGCTGAATATCGGATAGGCCATGAAAAAAACCTGGCAATTGTTCTAATGTGTTACGCCAGAAACCATTTAATGTATGGGCTGAAGAACGGATCGCCCCCAAAGGGGTGTTGATCTCATGAGCTACGCCCGCCAGCAACTTTCCCAATGAAGCCATTTTCTCCACTTTTAACAAATCATTTTGTGCATTTTCTAATTGTTCTAATACCTGGTGTAATTCATGTTGGCAGTCTTCATTAAGCGGAGGTAAGCTGCGATGCATTAAATACCTTAAATAGAGAATAGCTACCCAAAATAACAACACTGATATTAACAATACAAATATAACACTTAAAACAATAAATAATTGACTGTCTTTTTGTATAGCTGTTTTTATGTCTGTGAATGTGGGTGACTGAGTGGTGGTAGAAGAGGGAGAAATATTGCTTGATGATGATACTAATGACAGGTGATGAGATTTTTCTAAAGGAATAGGCACACTTGATAAAGTATCTGTGTGTGCAACATCAGTGTTTAATAGTAAGGATGTAGAAGAGGTGGTGTTAGGAAAGTGTTGAAGCACTGATTGTACATGCCAATGAGCAAAGAAAAAAATTCCAGCAATAGCCATCACTGCAAATAGCAAGCTCATAACACTTAATAACCAAAATAAGTGTTTATACAATGGAGGCAATGTATTGGAAGATTGATTCATAATTATTTATAGTTTTAAGTGTGGAGGAGCATCTTAAGTCTATTCAAAGTCATCAATGTTTTTTCGCATAAAATCAATAAGCTCTGCATCAATCGCTTGTTTTCTATCATCTTCTAAACGTCCCTGCAAAAGCTCTGCTAAACGCTGGGTGTAATGCAGCATCAGTTCAAAAGCCACCCTTCCACCAAGAGGCCCTGGTAATTGCAAAAAAGCCACTAAACCCGGTGTGGTAAAATGATCTTGTTCATCAGGGTTAAAGGTGCCGGGTTTTAGTAGATTCGCAATACTAAAAACGGGATCAAGAGTAGCTTGTTTTTCTATACCATAATGATGAAATATATTCATTCTGCCATGTTGAATACCTAACTCTTCCATTGCAGCAAAAATGTCCTCACCACTAATCCCCTCTTCTCGAATAGAGCAAATATTGATGGCTATAATCAGTTCTTTAGGTGGTTTTTCCTCAAATTCCTCATCCATTGGGTATGAGGTTTCCGTTGAGTGGGTATTATCCATCCTCTCTGAGGCCGTGTTATTTTGATCTTCAGCTAATATGGCAGGTGTTTGTTCTGTTTCTGTGAGTGAATTTTTTTCTTCAAAATCTAAAACACTAGAATCAATAATTTCATCATCTTTATATGCAGGGCTATCATCAAAATATTGCTGATTGTATAAATCTTTATCTGATAAATAAATCTCATCATCATATCGGCGGCGATAAAATAATTTCCAAAGGAGTAAAACTGCTACGGCAGTGATGATTCCCCAGAGAACCCAAGGCTCAGTGAGCCATTGCTCTATTAATTCCATGTTGACTCCATTTCAGGCATGCATTTACTAGGAGACAGCCTCCTAGACTATTGCAAGGGGTAGGCATCGCAGCGAAAATCAGTTCAAAATCCACGCCTTTGTAGCTGATGAATCCCTCTTGCAACCAGTCTACTATATGGATGATACTCATTTTAAACGAGTAGCGATGAAGTGCTATTGTTTTATGTAAAGATATATTTAACACAATCTCAAGCATCCACAAAATGCCCTGACTCCAGGTGTTTAAGTGGACATGGTGTGGGAAAAATCGCCAATCTCCACTGTTTTGCAGTCGGTGTTTTAAGCCTGGACAAGTCTATTTTAGAACTTTAGGCATGAGTGTTTAGAACACTGATTAATGTGTGGCCATTTCCATGGCTAAATCAATATCCACACTCACAGGGCGCGATACACCGGCTTCCTGCATCGTGACTCCCAATAATTGTTCCGCCATTTCCATGGCAATTTTATTATGTGAAATAAAAATAAATTGTACGTGCTCAGACATACTTTTGACCAGATCACAAAACCGTCCCACATTGGTATCATCCAATGGCGCATCCACTTCATCTAACATACAAAAAGGCGCAGGATTTAATTCAAAAATAGCAAACACCAGTGCTACCGCAGTGAGGGCTTTTTCTCCCCCGGATAAAAGATGAATGGTGCTATTACGTTTGCCTGGAGGACGAGCCATAACTGCAATGCCAGAAGTCAAAATATCATCACCCGTTAAGCGTAAATTAGATTGTCCTCCACCAAATAAACGTGGAAACATCGCCTGAAAACCTTCATTGACGGTATCTAAGGTTTTTTGCAAAATGGTGCGAGTTTCATTATCAATTTCAGAAATGGCTTGATCTAACATTTTTAACGCTTTTTCTAAATCTTCTCGTTGTTCTTTTAAATATTCTTGTCGTCCCTTTTGTTCTTCATATTCCTCAAGTGCGGCTAGGTTAATAGAACCTAAACGCAACATTTTACGCTCAATATCATCAATACCTTCTTGCCACACTTCTTCATTGGCTTCAGAAGGTAATTCTGCCAGCAGCGGTTCAATCTCGTATTCGCCTTCTTTGAGTTGCTCATCCAAGGTCTGACGGCGCACTAAATGAGTTTGGTGTTCTAATTTGCCTTGCTCTAAGGTAGAACGAATACTCCCTATCTGGCCTTCAATGGTACGTTGTTCTTCTTCTGATTGGCGCAATTCCGTGTCTAATTGACTGAGCCGAGATTTGGCTTGCTCTAAATCTTCATTTAAAAGCTGATGTTTTTCTGCATGTTCTTCATGTTGTGCTTGCCATTCGTCCAAAGGTTGTTCTTGTTCTAATGCGGTTTGTAGTGTTTGACGTTTTTCCTGAAAATCTTCAATCTGAACATTTAAACGCTCAATGCTTTGTTGTAGACCTGAAATTTCAGCTTTTTGAGTGTGTAAACGCGATTGATTTTGCTGCACACTATCGCGGATCATTTGCCATTGCTGTCTGGATTGTTCTACAGCTTCGCGTTGTTGGCTGCGTTGTTCTGCTAATGATTCTCGTTCTACTTCAAAATTTTCAAGATGCATTTCGGCTTGTAATAAACGTTCACTGGATTCTTCTAAACTTAAAGCATCTTGCTGAATCGCTTCATTCAGTTCAGAATGCTCTGCTAGTAATTGGCGTGCCCGCACACTCATTTGTTCAAGTTTGGCAGCTTGCCCACCGTGGCTGGCTTTGATATGTGATAATTGTTGTTGGGTTTGATTAATGCTATGTTGAATTTGATGGCGCAATGCTTCTTGTTGAGTAATGTTTTCTTTATGTTGTTCCAAGTGTTGTTTGAAATTTTCAATGGTTTTGATTAATTGTTGAGAGTCACTGTGTAGGCGTTGAATATCTTGCTCACGCGCAAAAATACCCGCACGTTGATCACGTTCTTCATTGAGACTTAACCAATTAGGCCCTAGCCACACGCCTTGTGCGGTAATAATGGATTCATAGGGGGCCAGTTGTGGACGTAATTGCAGAGCTTGTGCAAGATTATCAGCAATGTACACGCCCGCCAGCAAGCTTTCTACCGCCCAATCAGCATCAATTTTATCCACTAATCGCACGGCTTTATTCTGAGCTAACACACTGCTGGATAAACTGTGTTGAAGGTCAATCAAGTTCAACTGACCCTGTGGCAAGGTATCCAAACGTGCCAGTAAATGCCCGAAATTGTCCAAGCACAAGCTTTCTAAATAGTCGCCCAAGACCGTTTCGACGGCACGCTCCCAACCGGGTTCTACGCTTAATTGCTGTGCCAAACGGGGTGTATCAATGCTGATGTCACGTTCTTGCAGCCAGTCGTCCAGATCGCTGTCACCTTTGCCCAAGGCTGATTCTTGTAAAGCTTCTAATGAAGATAAACGTCCTTGAGATTGTTGCCATTGAGATTGTTGTTGATGTAGATGGTGTGTGACTTGTTCTTGTTGTTCACGGACTTTAACAATAGAGTCTTGGGTCTCTGTGAGTTGACCTTGTTGTTCTTCTAATTGTAATTCTAGTTCTGCAACTTGAGTATTGAGTTGGGTTAAATCTTGCTCTAGGCTACTTAAGTCCAGTTCTTGATTTTCTTCATTGAGACGCTGTAAACGTTGACGATTTTTAGCTAAATGGACTTCTAAATTTTGAATTTGATTTTTTTCAACTTTAATCTGTTGTGCAGGTTCCGCTGCTTGTTTGTTAAAATGTTCCCAACGAATCTCTATGGTGTGGAATTGATCCTGCACAAGGTCTAGCTGTTCTTGTGCTTCATCACATTGAATTTGCAATTCTTCTTGTTGTGCTTCAATGGCAAAAATATCTGTTTCTAAGCCAATTAAGCGAGATTTATCGGCTTCTAAGGTATTTTGTGCTTGGTGATACTGAGTATCTGTCTGTTCTAGTTCCCATTCAAATTGCTCTTGTTTTTCTTTGGAGTGCTCAATACTCTGTTCTAATCGGTCTAATTCTGATTGATGAGTGTAATATTGGGTTTGCACTTCATTAAAGGTAATGTTGGCCTGACTGTGGGCTTGACGTTTTTCTTGATATTCTTGTTCGAGTTCAGCTAAACGTTGTTTTAATATATCTAATACTTCTGTCTGACTAGAAATATTACCTTCTTGTTGCTCAACCGCCGTATGATATTTTTGCCAGCGCATAGCCAGCAATTGACCTTTTAATAAATGTTCAGCTTCTTTAAATTGTTTATAACGTTCAGCGGCACGTACTTGACGCTTTAGTTTATCGACTTGTTTATCTAATTCTTGATTTAAATCACCCAGACGATCCAAGTTTTCTTGGGTATGTTGCATTCTAAGCTCAGTTTCTCGACGTTTTTCTTTGTAACGAGAAATACCTGCCGCTTCTTCTAAGAAAATGCGCAATTCATCAGGCTTAGCTTCAATAAAGCGAGAAATCATGCCTTGTTCAATAATGGCATAGCTGCGTGGGCCAAGCCCTGTGCCTAGAAAAATACCCGTGATGTCTTTGCGGCGACAACGCACGCCATTGAGGAAATACAGAGATTGATTATCACGTCCTAAACGACGCTTGATAGCAATATCTTCCATGTCTGGATACTGCGGTAAAGCGGCTTCGCTAAAGACGAGTTCTATTTCAGCATAATCAGCGGGTTTGCGATTGCGTGAGCCATTAAAAATGACATCAGACATGCTTGAACCGCGCAAAGTTTTGGCGGAACTTTCCCCCATCACCCAGCGCACAGCATCAATCACATTGGATTTGCCACAGCCATTAGGGCCTACGACACCAACGAGGTTACTGGGAAAAGAAATAGAGGTGGGATCAACAAAAGACTTAAACCCAGCAAGTTTAATCTGGCTTAAACGCATAGAGAACGATTTGGCAAAAAAAGGAAGGGGTTGATGTGCTTGTAATGCGGAATTTAACGCACAATGCCGCGCGTTGAAGTTTGCAAGAAAGTCATTAATTGTCCTACTTCGGGACAAGTGTCCGCCATAGGTTGCAGCATTTCTATGGCTGATTTAATGGTGAGATTTTGACGATAGATAATTTTGTAGGCTTTTTTTAAGGTTTCAATGGTTTCTGAAGAAAAATCCCGACGGCGCAAACCTTCGCGGTTTAAACCATTGGCAGTGGCACTATTGCCTGCCACCATTACAAAAGGAGGGACGTCTTTGAATACGATAGAACCCGCTGCAATAAAGCTGTGCGCACCAACTGCACAGAATTGATGTATACCAGAAAAGCCTCCTAAAATGACATAATCCCCCACCACTACATGACCCGCCAAAGAGGCTCCATTGGCAAAAATAGTGTGGTCGCCGACGATACAATCATGTGCAAAATGTGTATAAGCCATCAACCAATTATCGCTACCAATACGCGTGTATCCCCCGCCTTGAACTGTGCCACGACTCATAGTGCAATATTCGCGGATTTCATTGCCGTCACCAATCTCTAAAAAAGTGCGTTCGCCGGCGTATTTTTTATCTTGAGGGGCTTCGCCTAAAGACGTAAATTGATAAATGCGGTTATCACAGCCGATCTTAGTCGGCCCTTTAATCACCACATGTGAACCAATCCAAGTATTGGCTCCAATTTCAACTTCTCCTTCAATCACAGAAAAAGGCCCGACTGTGACACTAGAATCTAGTTGAGCCTTGGGATCGATAATAGCGCGAGGATCAATCAAGCTGATATTTTCCGGTTAGCACACAGAAGTTCTGCTGAGGCAACGACTTTGCCATCCACTTTGGATTCTGCTGAGTATTTCCAAAAACCTCGTGTCACGCGCAGCAATTGAACTTTTATTTCTAATTGATCGCCAGGTTCTACAGGTTTTTTAAATTTAGCGTTGTTAATGCCCGCTAGATAATATAGAGAATCATCATCAGGCTGTGCTTCAGCCGTTTTAAATGACAATATCCCCGTTGCTTGAGCCATTGCTTCAACCACTAATACGCCGGGCATGACGGGTCTAACTGGAAAATGTCCTTGGAAAAAAGGTTCATTAAACGATACGTTTTTAATCGCAATGAGGTAATCACCCTCTTTGTAGTTCACCACCTTATCAATTAAAAGAAAAGGGTAACGATGAGGTAGGTGTTCTAATATCTCATGTATATCCATGCTATTCATCGTGTTTTATTCTCACTAAGTACTCGAGCTAAAAAACTCTTATTCCTTAATTATGTTGGCTATCAGCTAATTGTTTTTCTAATGCGTTTAAATGTCGAGACATTTTGTCTAATTGTTTAAACCGCAAATAGTTTTTGTGCCACGCTCTATTTTCTTGCAATGGCGAACCTGCTGAATAAAGCCCTGGTGTTTTAATTGATTGCAAAACATTAGAACCCCCGGTGATATGCACATCATTGACAATCTCAATATGTCCGACAATCCCCACACCGCCACCTATTAAGCAACGTTTACCAATGTTTGTACTGCCTGCAATGCCAACACAACCTGCAATAGCTGTTTGGCTGCCAATTCTAACATTATGTGCAATTTGAATCTGGTTATCTAATTTAACTTCATCTTCAATAATCGTATCATCTAAAGCACCACGATCAATGCTGGTGTTCGCTCCAATTTCAACATCATTACCAATACGAACTCGACCCAGTTGTGGTACTTTCAACCAATGTTGGCCATCATGTGCTAAACCAAAACCATCAGAACCAATGACGGCTCCTGCTTGTATTAATACTCGATGTCCAAGAATGCATTGCTCATAGATAGTAACATTTGGGTATAAATAACTATCATGGCCTATTTGTACATTTTTACTCACCACACAGCCTGCGCCAATCACCGTATTATTACCAATAGAACTTCCCGCTTCAATCACTGCATGAGCGCCAATTGAAACATGGCTGCCTAATTGAGCATCAGGACTGACCCAAGCGGTGGGATGCTGCTCTGCTTGAAGTAAGGTAGGAGGATTGAAAAAACGCGCTATCCGCGCATAGGCAACATAAGGTTGTTCTGTCACTAATGTGGGTACAGGACTTAAAGAACAGTCATTGGCAGTTAAAATAACAGCAGCAGCTTGAGTGTTTTGCAGTGCTTTACAATAACGGCGATTTGTAAAGAAGCTTACTTGATGGGCGCGAGCATCCATTAATGTAGCAACACCTGAAATATGCTGTGAGTGCATCGCAGGTGAATAATTATCTAAGCGTGCGCCTAGCCATTCAGCTAAAGCTACCAGTGTGATAGAAACAGCACTCATTTAGTTTAATATCTTATGGTTGTGTATCAGCGCTATTTCATTTAGCGTTCTAGGCGACGCAACACTTGATCAGTTATATCAACTTGATCGCTGGCATAAATCACACCTTCACCCACTACTAAATCGTAGCCCTCTTCTTTAGACAAAGAAACAATGGCTTTAAAAATATCTTTTTGTAGCTTATTCAGTTCTTCGTTGCGACGAAAATTAAAATCTTCACGTAGTGCTTCTTGCTCACGTTCAAAATCACGGCGCTGGGCACGCAATTGCTTTGCCAAACGAGACAATTCTTTTGAAGACATCGTATCTTCTTCTTTACGTACTCGTTCTTCAACACGGCGAATGTCATCGCGGGAACGAGCCAGTTCTTTTTCTTTAGGTGCAAATTCCTGTTTAAGACGGGCATCTGCTTTTTTGGCTTGTGGTGCTAAATCCAGCACTTTAAGAATATTTACAAAACCAATTTTAAGATTAGCTGCCTGCAATGTATAAGGAGCTGAAAAACTTAATACAAAAAGAATTAAACCAAGCAGAGCTTTTGTCGGGATTATCTTATTCAAGATTAACTCCATTATATAGTAGTCAACAGGAAAATTAGAACGTGCTTCCTAGGGTAAACTGGAACATTTGAGTTTCATCACCCTCTTCACTGTTTAAGGGTTTTGCTAAACTAAAACTTAAAGCACCTAAAGGCGATAACCAAATGGCACCCACTCCAGTGGAATAACGCAGGGTAGAGGCATCAAAATCATCATTAATACCGTATACGTTACCAATATCAAAAAAGGCAGAGAGCCTTACCGAACGACTTTCTTTAACAAAAGGTAAAGGTAAAATCAGTTCTGCATTACCCACCATACGCAGATTTCCTCCAGCCGGACTATTATTAGAGTCTCTTGGGCCTAGCGTATTTTCTTTGAAACCGCGAATGGTACGTGGCCCACCCGCTGTATAATGTTCAAAGAAAGGAAAATCTGCATCGCCATAGCTTTCGCCATAGCTAACATCACTTTTTAGTAATAGAACATAATCTGTAATTAAAGGTAAGTACCAATGTTGACGTGCAGATAATTTATAATATTGTAAATCATCTCCAATAGGCACTGTCACTTCTGCATTTAAGGATTGTAACACGCCACGGTCTGGAAACAAGCCACGATTACGTGTATCTCGTGTCCACCCTGTAATCAACTTAAAGGTATTAAAGTTATCTCCACTTCGTACCGCATAATCATGTACTTCTACTGGGCTAAATGCTGTTGCTTTAATAGTCACGTTTTCAGCTTCTAGTCCAAAACGGACAGAGTTATGCTCACTCAAAGGTAAACCATAGGTTAAAGCGCCGCCAAACACATCTAAAGCATAACGACTTAAATTAGCTTCTTCGGCATCTGTTTCACGATAATACATATTAATGCCTTGGCTAATACCATCAATCGTGTAATAAGGATCAAGGTATTGAAAACTATAGACTCGGCTCACTTGACTATTATTGAACTGAATACCTACTCGTTTACCACTACCTAAGAAGTTATCCTGTGAAATACTAGCATTGAATAAAACCCCTTGTGCTTGTGAATAACCCACACCCGCCAGAAAATTACCCGAAGCTCGTTCTGTCACCGCATATTCTAAATCAATTTGATCAGCTACGTCTGGTACATTGAGTTGTTCTACTTGAGCTTCTTCAAAAAAATTCAAACGCTGAAGGCGCGTGCGAGAGCGTTTGATTTTTTCGCTAGAATACCAAGCAGACTCCATTTGACGCATTTCCCGGCGCAAAACCTCATCTCTGGTTTTGCTATTACCCGCAAAATTAATTCGTCGTACATAGACACGACGACCTGGATCAATGTAAAAGGCTAAGTTGACTATTGTATCTTCGCCTTCTATGGGTTCTGGCACCATATTAACATTAGCAAAGGCATATCCTTCATTGCCTAAACGCTCTTGAATAGCTTCAGTGCTGGCAGTAATGAGTTTTCGAGAGAAAATGCCATTTTTCTTAATGCTAATTTGTTTTAATAGTTCTTCTTCATCTAAAATCAAATTACCCAATAACTTAATCTCTTTAACGGTATATTTATAACCTTCAGTTAAATTGATAGTAATATAGATGTCTTGTTTATTAGGGGTAATAAATACTTGAGTGGAATCAATACTGAAATTCAAATAGCCACGATCTAAATAGTAAGAGCGCAGAGCTTCTAAATCAGCAGCTAGTTTTTGTTTGGAATATTGATCTGAACTTCCAAAAAATGACCAAAAAGTAGAAGGACTGAGTTCAAACTCATCGATCAATTCATCATCATCAAAAACTTGATTGCCTACTAATGTGATTTGGTGGATTTTTGCGGGTTCGCCTTCAGTAATATCAATCTGAATATTAACGCGATTACGTGGTTGAGGGGTGATGGTGGATTGAATTTGTGCGGCATAATGTCCAAGACTAAAATATTGGCGTTGTAATTCAAGTTTTACTTTTTCTAAGATAGAGCGATCAAACACGCGACCTTCAGCAAAACCAATATTCTTTAGGGCTTTCACTAATTCCTCTGTTTCAATCTCGTCATTTCCCGTGTAACCAATATCAGAAACAGCCGGACGTTCTTCTACGGCAACAATTAAAACATCATCCACTCGTTTTAGGTGAATATCATTAAACAGCCCCGTTTTGAATAACTCACTAATAGCTGTTTGTGATGATGAGGTGTTGAATGATTCCCCCGTTTTAATCGGCAGGTAGTTAAATACAGTGCCCGCAGAAATACGCTGTAAACCTTCCAGACGAATTTCTTTAATAATGAAACTATCAAAAGCTGTAGCAGTGGTGGAAAAAAGTAGGCTACTAAGCAATAGGATTAAGCTTATTTTTATACGAACTATCCGCATGGTGATTCCTGTTCGGGTTTCTGGGTAGCAGGTTTAAGTGTATTATTGAATGAGGCGCTGTTAGTTTTATATTCACTCATCAAGGGCTGAAAATAAGCCTTTGCGTAATATCCATTATTCAATAGGATGTGGTTGACAGCACATTAGGAGACTGTCCGAGAATAGAGAATCTACTGTGAAAACATGGATTTTGGACAGTTCCCCCGCTTTTTTTCGTTAAATAGAGTGACTATTCGCCTCAAAAAACCAAAAAAACTGCCTCAAAACCCTGACTTCTCGCTACGACTTCTATTCTCGGACAGCCTCCTAGATTAATTCAACAAACGATTAAAGTCATTAAACAAAGCCAGGCTCATCAAGAGCAGCACAATACTGACCCCAATACGCTGCATAAATAACATTAAATGATCAGACAAAGGACTGCCTTTAATGGCTTCCATTAAATACAATAACAAATGACCACCATCTAATAAGGGAACGGGCATGAGATTGATAATGCCTAAACTCAGACTGACTAATCCTAAAAAGAATAAGAAGCGATCCCAGCCCATATTAAAAGAGTGTCCGGCAAATTCTGCAATCGTAATCGGACCGCTAATGTTTTTATGTGATACTTCTAGCATCAACATTTTGCCTAGCATTTTCAGTGTTAATGCGGATAAATCCCAGGTTTTGTCCACAGCTTGTCCGAAAGCCGCAAACATACCATATCGTTCAATACTGCGATAGTTCGCTCCCCAGTTTTCAGGAACTTTGGCACCCACACCTAATTTGCCTTGGCCTTCGATATTATCCGGTTTAAGTGTCAACGTCATGCGCCGTCCTTGGCGTTCTATCTCGATATAAATATCTTGCTCAGGATATTGCGCAATCTGCTGTGCCCATTCATGCCATGAATGAATTTTTTCACCATTAAAACGTAATATTTTGTCACCTTCTTGCAAACCACCGCGTTGTGCGGCGCTGTTGTCCAGTACACGTCCAATGATAGGAGGCAATTGAGGGCGGTAGGGCTTAAGACCTAATTTGTCAAATAAACCACGTTGGGTGAAATCATCAGGCGAGAGATGCTGGGTGTTGATCGTGAGATTTTTTTCATAGCCTTTTTCATCACGCAGTTGATAATGCGTTTCTTCTTGATTAACCACCGTCTGCAAGGTTTCTTGAATCACGGATTCCCAACGTAAAGTCGCACGTTGATTGACAGCAATAATTTCTTGTCCCGTTTGGATGCCTGCTTGGGCTGCGGGCGTATTTGGCAATACTTCTCCGACTACTGGACGCGCACCTTCTACGCCGAGCATAAACATCAGCATAAACATTAATATGGCAAATAAGAAATTGATAAGAGGGCCTGCTGCCACCACTAACGCACGCACCCATAAAGGCTGGCGATTAAAAGCACGATGGCGCTCTTCAGGAGCTACATCCCCTTCTTGCTCATCCAGCATCTTCACATAACCACCCAATGGAATGGCTGCAATCATGAATTCAGTCTGATCGGCCCCCCAACGACGAGTAAATAAGGGTTTTCCAAAGCCTACAGAAAAGCACAGAATTTTAATGCCTAAGCGCTTAGCCACCCAGTAATGTCCCCATTCATGCACAGTCACTAAAAGACCAATGGTGAAGAGGAAGGCTAAAACAATTTGTAATAAATCCAGCAATGACATAAGTAATATTAAGCCGTGCGTAATAGGGGTGAAGAAGAGGAATATAAGCGCAATATAGCTTCTTGAGCGAGATCGCGGGCTTTCGCATCGTCTTCTAAAATAATCTCCAGACTGCTAGCCGCACGTCCAGAAAGATTGGCTAAGGTGGTTTCAATCACTTTAGCAATATCGGTAAATTTCAAACGTGTTTGCAAGAAGGCCGCGACTGCGATTTCGTTAGCCGCATTCAAGATGGTGGTGGTGGTACCGCCTGCCAGCATCGCTTCATAAGCGAGACGCAGACAAGGAAAACGTGCTATATCAGGTTGGGAAAAACTCAGTTGTGCAATGGTTTTTAAATCGAGCGACTGCACCCCGGCATCAATACGTTCAGGCCACGCCAGTCCGTAAGCAATAGGAGTACGCATGTCAGGATTACCTAATTGCGCCAATACTGAGCCATCAATGTATTCAACCAGTGAATGAATGACGCTTTGCGGATGAATCAGTACCTCAATGTGATCCGGCGTGGTTTCAAATAACCAACACGCTTCAATCACTTCTAAGCCTTTATTCATCATCGTGGCGGAATCCACTGATATTTTGCGTCCCATCACCCAATTGGGATGAGCACAAGCTTGCTCTGGGGTCACGTCGTGTAAATCTTCTGCGGCATGTTCACGAAAAGGCCCGCCGGAAGCGGTGAGTAGAATTTTTCGCGCCGCGACTTTATCTTGTCCATGCAGACATTGAAAAATGGCGTTGTGTTCGCTGTCTATGGGTAATAAGCGTGTGTTATGGCGTTTCACAGCATCCATAAACACTTGTCCAGACATGACCAGGCTTTCTTTATTGGCTAATAATACTTGCTTACCCGCTTCTGCGGCTGCCAAGGTGGGTAATAAACCCGCCCCTCCCACAATCGCCGCCATGACAATATCTGTCGCATCTGCGGAGGCGACTTGCTTTAAACCCTCCACTCCGCTGAGAACTTCAATGTCAGGATTGATGGGTAATAATCGCTGGCGCAGTTGCTCAGCCGCATCAGCATCCATCATCACCGCATAACGCGGCGACCATTCCAAACATTGTTCGTAGAGTTTGTCCACTGAAGTGTTGGCTGTCAGTGCAATGATGCGATAACGCGAACGGTGCTGTTGAATGACGTTTAAGGTATTGACACCGATAGTGCCCGTTGCGCCGAGAATGGTTACACCAAGACTCATAAATGTTCTCCTGGAATCAAGTATTGTAGCCCCAGCAAAAAAATGGGCGCAGCGGCGGTGATACTGTCGATGCGATCCAGTACACCGCCGTGACCGGGCAACAAATGGCTGCTGTCTTTCATATTCATTTGCCGTTTAAACAGGCTCTCTAGCAAATCACCTGAAATGGACACGGCGACAGTCAATAAGCTCAATAAAATCAGACCTATGCGAGCATCAACAGCTTGCATTTGCCAGAGGCTATACAACCCGGCAAAGAGTAAACTGCTGACTAAAGCGCCTAATACACCTTCCCAACTTTTGCCAGGGCTAACACGCGAAGCCAGCTTGCGTTGCCCCCAACGTCGCCCGGAAAAAAAGGCACCTATATCAGCCACGGCAATCAGCAATAAGAGAAAGAGCACCCAAATACCGGAATATTGTTGATGTAAGAGTGTGAGAGATAGCCATGCAGGTAATAAAATGAATAGCCCCAATAGACTTTTTAACCAACGGTTAGATAGCCAGGGTAAGGCGTGTCCACGTTGAAAGGCCATTATCCATAGCACAGCCAGACTCCACCAGAGTACGGCAAGCCACAAAACAATCTGTTGCCACAACACATATGGGCTTAAAAAATATAAACCGATGACACTCAGCATAATGAACAAAACATATAAGAATTGAGCGCTGAGTGTTTGCCAACCTGCAATGCGACTCCATTCCCAAGCACTGATTAATACTATCAAAGCGATAAAAAGGCTAAACAGCGATGAAGGGAGATAGAAAATACTCAATACCACGCTGAATGCTAGCAGAATAGCCGTCACGACACGTTGTTTTAGCATGTTTTTTGTTGCTCAACTTGTTCGCCAGTGCGTCCAAATCGGCGCTGACGGGAAGTAAAATCAGTGAGGGCTTGTTGAAAGGCATCACGACCAAAATCAGGCCATAAAACATCGGTAAAATATAATTCGGTGTAAGCCAATTGCCAGAGTAAAAAATTGCTAATGCGTTGTTCGCCGCCGGTGCGGATAAATAGATCGGGTTCAGGTACTTCAGCTAAGTTGAGTTGCTGAGACAACCTTTCTTGGGTAATGGCATCAACTTCTAATTGTCCGCATTGAACTTGCTCGGCTAATGTTTGGCAAGCTTGCACGATGTCCCAACGCCCACCGTAGTTTGCGGCAATACGCAGTTTCAAGCCCGTATTGTGGGCGGTTAATGCTTCAACATGCTGAATTTTATCTTGGAGTTTAGTGGGAAAGGCGGTGCGTTCACCAATCACCAACAACTGCACATTGTTTTTATGCAAACGATTGGCTTCTCGCTGTAAGGCATTGAGAAATAACTCCATTAACATGCCCACTTCACGTTCTGGTCGGCGCCAGTTTTCGCTACTAAAAGCAAACAAAGTCAAGGCTTGAATACCTTGTTCACTGCAAGCTTGTACCACTTGCCGCACACTGTCTGTGCCCGCTTGATGTCCGGCATAACGCGGCAATAAACGTTTTTTTGCCCAGCGTCCGTTACCATCCATAATAATGGCCACATGTTGCGGTAATTTAGACGATGCTGAGTTCATAAACGAGAGCTTTGCAGTACATCAAAAAATAAATCAAACAAAACACCGCTCAGGTAAAACACCTGATCTGCGGTTTTTGAAGAAGTTATATATGCAGGTTTAATCAAGCTTTAAGTGCATAATGAGGAATGAAAGTTTGGGTGATGATGCCATCTGTCTAGTCTTTATTATTTAACCAAGTGACAGCCTCTCTTTGAGAGGCTGGCTATACAAATAAATGTTTGAATATCCAAACTGCCAGCATCTAATGCTTATTCTAAACTTCCATCAATTCAGTTTCTTTAGCCGTCAACTGTTCGTCCACTTTAGCAATAAATGCATCCGTTAATTTTTGGATGAACTCTTCAGCATGACGTTCTTCATCTTCTGTAATCTCTTTGCTTTTGATTAATTTCTTCAGATGTGTATTAGCATCACGACGAATATTACGGATAGCCACTCGTCCATGTTCAGCTTCTTGACGCACCACTTTCGTCAAATCACGGCGACGTTCTTCTGTCATGGGAGGTAAAGGAATGCGGATTAAAGTGCCTGCACTGGCAGGGTTCAAGCCCAAATCAGAATCCATAATGGCTTTCTCAACCGCTTGCACCATACTTTTTTCCCACGGTGTCACGCCTAAAGTGCGCGAATCAATCACGCTGATATTGGCTACTTGAGACAATGGCGTATTATTACCGTAATAAGAGACTTGGATGTGATCTAATAGGCTGGTATGCGCACGCCCTGTACGTATTTTAGTAAAATCTTGGCGCAAGGATTCCAGACTTTTTTCCATGCGATCTTCGGCATCTAATTGTATTTCTTCGATCATGATGTGTTCTTCCGTTATGTGAACTATGACATTTGCCTTTAGAGTCTATACGAATACAGGGCATCGTAGCGAAAAAGCCGCTTTAGCATTGATGTGTCTGTGTGGGTATCGCCTCTTAAGTATGAATCAATGTACCTTCATCTTCACCCATGACTGCACGCATTAAGGCTTGGGGTTTGAGCATATTGAGTACACGTAAAGGCATTTGGTGGTCACGACATAACACCACAGCCGTGGTGTCCATCACCTTTAATTGGCGTTGTAGGGTCTCTTCATAACTCAGGCTGGTGAAACGTTCCGCATTCGGGTCTTGCAAAGGATCAGCACTATAAACGCCGTCTACTTTGGTGGCTTTAATCATCAAATCAGCGCTGATTTCTATAGCCCGCAAGCTGGCAGCAGAATCGGTGGTGAAAAAAGGGTTTCCGGTGCCGGCGGCAAATAATACGACCTGTTTTTGTTGCAGATAATTCACCGCTTGTTCCCAGGAATATTTCTGTGCAACGCCCTCCAAAGCCAGTGCGGATAATAGCTGAGCTTGCAAGCCCACACGCTTGAGCATGTCTTGCATAGCCAGCGCATTCATCACGGTCGCCAACATGCCAATTTGATCGGCAGTGACTTTATGTATTCCTGAAGTCGTTAAACCCACACCGCGAAAAATATTACCGCCCCCGATGACAATACCCACTTCCACACCGAGATCAACTAAGGATTTAATCTCTTCAGCCGTGGTTTTCAGAATGCCAGCATCAATACCAAACTGGCCTGAACCCATCAGCGCTTCGCCACTGAGCTTTAATAATACGCGCTGGTAGGCAGGGCTTGTCATGGTATGGCTTCCTTAGAATCGCTGTAAAGCTTGGTTGGAGGGCTATTGGGGCTGACACCTTATTGAGCCACGTTGATGCGCTTGTGTTTAACCTGTTGATACGCATACAGGACATCATCACGGCTCAATAGCAGTCAACCTCAAACAGGCTGATATAGCACTATCAGATTAACCGCCGCTGGCTTGTTGCATCACTTCTTCAACAAAATTATCGACTTTCTTTTCAATGCCTTCACCGACTTCAAAGCGGGTAAAGCTTAAAGCTTTTGCGTTGGCTGTTTGCAGCAGTTTCTCGATACTTTGCTCTGGGTCTTTGACAAAACCTTGTCCCAATAAAGTAACTTCTTTGAGATATTTTTTGATGCGACCTTGTACCATTTTCTCAATGATTTCAGGCGGTTTTCCGCTTTCAGCCGCTTGTGCCGAGAAGATTTCTTTTTCTTTCTCTAACAGTGCTGCGGGGACATCTTCAGACGATACGCAAACCGGGCGACTGGCTGCAATATGCATAGCGATGTCTTTAGCCAAACCTGCATCACCGCCTTCGAGAGCGACCAATACACCAATGCGGCTACCGTGCAAATACACGCCTTGAGTAGACGCTTCAGACAAAGCCACGCGACGCACGCCAATATTTTCACCAATTTTGGCAATCAAATCTTTGCGTGTATCTTCCACATTTTTGCCACCGTCTAAGACAGCGGCTAATAAAGCGTCTAAATCAGCCGTTTGTTGTGCTAAAGCCACTTGGGCTACAGCGCTACAAAAATCTTTAAAATCATCACCTTTAGCGACAAAATCAGTTTCAGAGTTGATTTCAACCATCGCTGCACGCTGACCGTCTTGAGCGACGCTAATTAAACCTTCAGCCGCTACACGTCCAGCTTTTTTCGCCGCTTTAGCTTGACCAGAAATACGCATGGCTTCAATAGCAATTTCAATATCGCCATTGTGTTCCACTAGGGCTTTTTTACATTCCATCATGCCAGCGCCTGTGCGCTCGCGCAGCTCTTTGACTAAAGTCGCTGTAATCTGCATAGAATAAACCTCGAAATTCAGTTGTTTAAGAAGTATTAGAAAACAACGCTGACAAGCCAGTGGCTTGTCAGACTGGTAGGGTGTTTAAGCGGTTTTTGTTGGGGATTCAGCCGTTTCAGTCGCTGGTGTTTCTGCTGCTGCTTCAGGTGCAGTTTCGCTAGGCGCTTCTGCTGCCACCGGTGCCGCTTCTGCTTCAGGTGCAGCTTCGCTAGGTGCTTCTGCTGCGGCTGGTGCAGCTTCGACTTCAGGCGCAGCTTCGCTAGGTGCTTCTGCGGCGACGGGTGCGGCTTCAGCTTCAGGTGCTGCTTCTTCTGCGTTGGTACCCACTTCTTCAACGAAATCATCGCTACTCGCGCTGACCTGTGCTGAGGCTTGGATGCCGTCTAAAATGCCATCAGCCACACCGCCTACATATAAACGAATGGAACGGATAGCGTCATCATTACCTGGAATCACATAGTCAATATGGTCAGGGCTGTTGTTGGTATCGACCACGCCCACGACAGGGATATTCAACTTGACCGCTTCTTTTACCGCAATTTTTTCATGCCCAACATCAATAATAAACAGTGCATCAGGCAGGCCATTCATGTTTTTAATACCGCCGAGACTACGTTCTAGTTTTTCACGCTCGCGGGTTAAAGTCAGCGCTTCTTTTTTAGAGACTTTATGCAAAGTACCGTCAGCATCCATCGCTTCTAAATCTTTCAGACGCTTGATAGAAGATTTTACGGTTTTATAGTTGGTCAACATGCCGCCTAACCAGCGACGATTGACATAAGGCATACCACATCTTTCAGCGGCTTCGCGCACTGCTTCTTGAGAAGCGCGTTTAGTCCCTACAAACAAAATTTTGCCACGGCGAGAAGCCATTTTACCGAGGAAATTAGTCGCCTCGTTATACATCGGCAGGGTTTGTTCCAAATTGATGATGTGAATTTTATTGCGTTCCCCGAAAATGTAATTTTTCATTTTGGGGTTCCAATAACGCGCTTGATGTCCAAAATGAACACCCGCTTCCAACATCTGTCGCATGGATATATTAGCCATTACTTCTTATCTCCGTTTAGGGTTTTGAACCTCCACGTACCCCAACCACTGACTCTTAAATTAAGAGCACCCCAGTGGGTGTGTCGATACGTGTGTGGAATTAAAGCGACCTGCTATCAACAAAGCCTACCGTTGCAATGTGTTCAGCTTGTCGCCATATACAGCAGCGAATGATGTCAAGCCTTGTTACAATCCGTGCCTTTCATTCATACTGCTGAGTGCTGCCGCTGACATAGTGGCTAGCACCAAAGCGTGCGCTTTATACCATATCAAGCGGTTTATCACAATTCTGATAATGATGCAGCTCCTTGATTTTGGTGGCGTACAAAACCGACATTTGTCGCATGGTATGGGGCGATACCGCCTAATATGCAGGGTGTCACTTAAAGATTTTTAAACAACTAACCATTCCCTCATGTCTATTACGATTAAAACTCCCGACGAAATTGAAAAAATGCGCCAAGCTGGACGGCTGGCTGCTGACGTATTACTGATGATTGAGCCTTATGTGAAGCCCGGTGTCACCACCGATGAGCTGGATCGCATTTGTCACGATTACATGGTCAACGTGCAGAAAGTCATTCCGGCTCCTTTGAATTACAAAGGTTTTCCTAAATCCATCTGCGCTTCCGCCAACCATGTCGTGTGCCACGGTATTCCCAACCAGAAAAAATTAAAAAAAGGCGACATGGTGAATCTGGATATTACGATTATCAAAGACGGTTTTCATGGTGATACCAGCAAAATGTTTTTTATTGGCGAACCCAATATTCGCGCTAAGCGTTTAGTACAGATTGCTCAAGATTGTTTAATGCGAGGCATTGCCGCCGTCCGGCCCGGCGGATATTTAGGCGATGTGGGATATGCCGTGCAACGCTATGCAGAATCACAACGTTGTTCTGTGGTGCGAGAATATTGCGGACACGGTATCGGGCGCGCTTTTCATGAAGAACCCCAAGTCTTGCATTACGGCAAACAAGGTGAAGGCGTGCCACTTAAACCGGGCATGACGTTTACTATCGAACCCATGATCAATGCAGGCAAACGCCATGTGCGTTTATTGCCCGATGGCTGGACGGTGCTCACCAAAGACCGCAGTTTGTCAGCACAATGGGAACACACCATCCTGGTGACACATACCGGTGTGGAAGTGCTGACCAAACGCCCAGAAGAAGACTTTTCTGCGATTGAGGCGGCATAATAAACGCTAGTTTTTTGCGCTTGAGTTTGTTTTTAAACACAAAATTAAGCCTTTTCGTAACGTCAGTATTTAACTCACCTTACCGCACACGATAACAAGTATCGTGTGCGCGAGCACCAATCAAAGACGGTGCACAGCCTCCTAGCTAAACCTTTCAACACTTAAAACAGAGCTGCATTAGATCGTCCCGAAAAGGACGAAGAAGGGCGCAAAACGCTTCTTTAATTTATAACGGTGAGTTTTTCCAATCACCGTGAAAACTCTCTTTTGCACCCCTTCCTTGATTATCAAAATCATCCTACTTTTATTTCTATTAGCAAGGTCTTTGTTGCAACGGCAGAGACTTTTTAGATGCTTTCTTTTCAATGCTAAAATCCCACGTTAGCTGTGTTGTTTTTTAACGTGAAGAGTTTGATACCTTGTGTATTTAAGCTCCTCACTCTTTTTGAAGTGCAACCAATCTATTCATGATGGTAGGAGAAAACATGAAAAAATATATCTACACAAGCCTAATGTTAAGTAGTTTATTAGTCGGGTGTTCTAATGATGATAGTGATCAGCAATATACCACTGAAGTTTTTATGACGGGTGCCGCATTAAATGCTGCGGTGACGCTGAATTTTAGCCCTAATGGAGATATGCATGTCATTGATGCTTTCTCTAATCGCTTCCTCAAAATTGATCCTAATAACGGCGATATTTTGGAATCCATCCCCAATACCACGGGTTCCGATTTAGATTTTGCTAACGATGGCACGATGTATTGGGTCGATGCTTTTGTGGGGAAAATTTTCAAAAAAACTACGGCTGGAGACATCAGCTTAATTGCTGAATTAAATACCGTTATTGATGGTATTGCCGTCAATGACGCAGGTCGTGTGTTTACCGCAAGCTTTTTAGCGGGCGAAGATGCGCTGTGGGAAGTTGATCCAGAAGGCATTCAAGAACCACGTTTAGTCGTTGCACTGGGCGGTTTTGATGCTTTTGATTTTGGCCCTGATGGCTATCTGTATGCGCCTGATTATGTGAATGGCACGGGGCAAATTTATAAAATTGATGTGGACACAGGGGATGTAAGCGTTATTTCTGATGGCTTTTGCAAGCCCATTGCCACCAAAGTGAATAGCCTGGGTGAATTGTACGTGCTAGATAGTGGTTGTCCGCAAATGGTCAAAGTAGATATCAGCACCGGAGAAAAAACCGTGATGGCAGATAATTTAGTCGGTGGGCCTGACAACTTTGATTTTAATGCAAATAATGAGTTATTTGTGGCTTTCAATGCTGATGCTTACATTGGTAAAATTTTAGCCGATGGCAGTGTTCAAGCTATCACCCCTTCGGGCCTTTCAACCCCTGGTACATTCTCTATCCGCCCTGATGGTTCTTTATTAATTGCCGATTTATTTTCTTTGCGCCGTTTCAATCTCAACACGGGCGAATTATTAGAATCCTATTACATGGATACCGGATTAATTCCACCGCTCACGCATTATGATGATGGTAATCAAATCATTATCAGTTGCTTTATGTGCAATAGCGTTCAAGTCTGGGATATTAACCAAAAAGCCCCGGTAGAGACCTACGCAAACTTGCAAGTCCCCTTAAATGCCATACGTTTCCGTGGTGAAATCATTGTGGCGGAAATGGGCAGTGGCAGCGTCTTCCAATTATCAGACAAGACGACTTTAATCTCTGGTTTACAGGGCCCTGCGGGCTTAGTGGCTCAAGGAGATGATTTGTACGTCAGCGATGCCATCACAGGCACTATCTGGAAAGCTGTTGAAGCGGGCGTGCCCTTAAATCCGCCACAAGCCATTATTGAAGGCCTAGCTCATCCTGAAGGTTTTGCCTTTGACAACGAAGGCGGCGTATTGGTGGTTGAAGTGGGCAATAAACGCTTAATTCGTGTGGATTTAGCCAGCCAAGACATCACTGTACTGGCAGACAATCTGGATATGGGCTTACCCATTTCAGAAGGTGCAGCCCCCACAGGTGGAGCCTTAAGCAGCGTCTTAATCCTTGATCCCAATACCTATTATGTCAGTGCTGAAGTAGGCAACGTGATTTATAAAGTCACGCGCCATTAGATTGGAATGATGGGTTTCGGTGCGAGAAGGACAGTGGCTAAAACAAAGTTCATTAGCGCACCTCTACCCATCCTACCGCGCTGATGAATAACTGACCGCAACGCGGTCAGTACCGATATATTTCAGTGCTACTGGCGTATCGTGATGAAGATATGACCGATTTTTGAAACCTATCAGGTTTGTCGCATCATTGATTTATTGTCCCTATATAACCCAGGGCAACGACGTGCCAATCTGGAGAAACGGGTACATACAGGAAAAGCCGCAGCGTATATGCGTATCCATGCTCAAGTTTTATTGAAAGCAGAGGTGAGCAGGGAGACGGATGGAAGAATGCGGACATCCGCCAAGCATTCGACCCGACGGTGCTATGTTATTGGGAAGGCTCTTCTTCGTTGTTTTTACTCAAACGTTGCATTTTGCTATACAGCGTGGTGCGGTTGATGCCGAGTACGCGGGCGGCTTGGCTAAGGTTGCCTTGGCTGGTTTGTAAGGCGGCGTTGATATAGCGGCGTTCCCACTCTAGTAACATCGCATCCAGTGAGAAGTCGCCTTGGTTGAGTTGCTGAATAATGGCTTCATCGCTGCTGTCTTGCCCGTTGGTGGTGTCATCAATGACTTCCATTTCCAGTTCTGCGCGGACTTGATCGGCGCTAATGGGTTGTGCTGGATATTTTGCGCCGAGGCGAATGACGACATTGCGCAATTCACGGACGTTGCCGGGAAAACCATATTGCCGCCAGAGGTTTTTGGCTTCGCTGGAGAGCTCAAAGTTGGTGCCCATGCTGGCGTAAAATTGTTGAAAATGTTGCAGCAGCAGGAGTTTGTCGTCGCCGCGTTCGGATAAGGGGGGAACGCGCACGGTAAGGATGCTGAGGCGGTGATAAAGGTCGCCGCGAAAACGCCCGTTGCGCACTTCTTCGCGTAAATCACGGTTGGTGGAGGCGATGATGCGGGCGGAGGATTTGCGCACTTTGGTTTCGCCCAGTCGATAGTATTCGCCGTTTTCTAGCACGCGCAGCAGTTTTGACTGTAATTCCATCGGCATTTCGCCAATTTCATCGAGAATTAAACTGCCTTCATTGGCTTCTTCAAAAAAACCGGAACGGGCGGTGGTGGCTCCGGTGTATGCGCCTTTGGTGTGTCCGAACAGTTGTGCATCTAAGAGTTCTGCGGTAAAGGCGGCGCAGTTGACGGTGAGGCAAGGCGCATCGCTGCGCTGACTTTGGGTGTGCAGGGCTTGTGCGACGAGTTCTTTGCCTGAACCGGATTCACCCATAATGAGCACGGCAAAAGGTGAGCCTGCAAATTGCAGCACTTGTGCATTGAGCGATTCCATCGCGGGGCTTTGACCGATGAGCAAGCTTTGTTCGTTGTTGTTTTTTTGCTGGTTGGTGTTTTTTTCGGTCTTGGGTTGATGATGTTCGGCTTCAAAAATCATCAGTTGGTGGCGTAAGCGGGTTTTGAGTAGGTCAATATCGCAGGGTTTGGGAATGAAATCGACAGCGCCTAACGTGAGCGCATGTTGCACATTGGCGCGTGAATCTTGCCCTGAGAGCACGAGGATTTTCATTTTAGGGTTAAAGACCAGCAATTCTTTGACCATGGCAAAGCCTTCATCGGGCGTGTGCGGATTGGGCGGTAAGCCCAGATCAACCAGTGCCATATTGGGAATGATGGGTAAGTTTTGCAGTAAGCGGCGGGTTTCTTCACGCGAGGGCTGAACTTTAACTTCAAAGTCTTCGCGCAGGACAAAAGCCAAGGATTCACTAATCAGCGGATCATCATCAATCAGCAGTAAGCCAGGTTTTGCAGGCATAGGTTCTATTCCTTATTTTGAGCCGTCTAAATATTAGACTTGTTGCGAGGGGTAGGCATCGTAGCGAAAAGGTGTGGTTTTGAGGCGGTTTTTTCGGTTTTTTGAGACGAATAGCGGGCTATTGGTTGAGAAAAAGCGGAAAAACAGGCCAAAACCCACGCCTTTGCAGTCGATGAATACCCCTTGCAACAAGTCTATTTTTATTATGGACATGATGCAAAGGGTTGTCATGCGTCTAAAACGCTTTGAGGCATGACGCTTTGCCCTTGCCCAGCGGATTAGAGTTATAACAGTTTTAAGCCTTTAACGATGTCGAGGGTCGGGGCTGCGCGGTTGAGGCTGTAAAAGTGTAATCCTGGCACACCAGCATCCAGCAGACGTTGACACATGTGTGTGACGACATCGCAGCCAAAGGCTTGCAAACTGTCGAGATCGTCTTCTAGTTCTTGTAAACGCCAGCGTAACCAACGTGGGATTTCTGCACCGCAGGCATCAGAAAAACGCGCCAGTTGTGCATAGTTGGTGATGGGCATAATGCCCGGTACGATGGGGATATTGATGGCTTGTTTTTCACAGGCATCGACAAAGCGAAAATAGGCTTCTTCATTAAAAAAATACTGGGTGATCGCGCTATTAGCTCCAGCCTCGATTTTTTGTTTGAAAAATGCTAAATCGGTGCGGGCATTCTTAGCTTGGGGATGAAATTCAGGATAAGCCGCGACTTCAATGGTGAAGTGATCGCCTGTTTCTGCACGAATGAATTCAACCAGTTCATTGGCGTAATTGAGTTCGCCCATTTCTCCGCCCATGCCGGAAGGACGATCCCCGCGCAGCGCGACAATACGTTTAATGCCTTGTTCTTTGTAGTGATTAAGTAAGTCACGAATGGCGGTACGAGTGGATGAGACGCAAGATAAATGGGGGGCGGCATTGATGCCGTATTGTTTTTGGATATCGACGACGGTATCCATGGTTTTTTCTTGTGTGGTGCCACCGGCCCCGAAAGTGACGGAGAAAAAGTCGGGTTTGAGGGCTTGTAATGCTTGGGCAGCTTGATGGAAGTTATTAAGTCCCTTTTCAGTACGCGGTGGGAAGAATTCACAACTGAGTGAGAAGGTGTTGTGCAAGTCGGCTTCTGAAGTCATAAAAAATCCGGGTTTTGGGTGTCAAAAAAAATGATCTCCGATCAAACCATAAAATTGCTAGTGGAGACAAGCATTAGACGGGTTGCGAGGGGTCGGCATCGTAGCGAAAAGGTGTGGTTTTGTAGCCCTTGCAACCCGTCTATTAAGCATATCATCGCTGGGCTTGTGGCAGGGCGTTGCTTGGATTGTAGCTTCTTTAGATTTTTTGTAGCGGACTGTTCTAAGTGATGGAGGTTTAGGGGTAACACCGCTTAGAGCAATGTTACCCCTCAAAGTCCGTTGCTTAATAAGCCCGGGCGATTTTGGGTAAGGCGACTTGTTCCATCAGCACCACGCGGTGGGTGAGCAGCATGGTGTCTTCAGGACGCGCATCAATCAACGCTGAAATATTGCTAATCGCGTCATACCAAAAACCGGAGCGGGCATAGACGGCATATAAAGCGCTGCCTTTTTTAGCCTTGGCTAAGGATTGTTTGAGCTTAGGAGTCGGTGGCACACGTTTTAATGTCGCGCTGGTTAGGGCTTTGCGCTTGCCAGGAGAAGCGGGCAGCACGATAGACCATTCATAAATTACGTCATATTTGAGTTGTACTTTGTGCGCCGCCAGGTTGATGGCTTGAACACCGCCTTTTTTGGCTCTGACCTTGACTTCTAATACGGGCTTAGAGGTCATGGGGCTGATTTGTTGTAAGCGAAAGCGGGCTTGTCGGATGGGTTGGTTGGTAAACCAATACAACATGGGCTGTGCATTCATCACATGCCCGGTGCTTTCTGGAGCCACTACAAAAAAGCTTAAGCGACCACTGCTGCGCGTACCTGCCCCTAAGCGGCGAGTGGGTGCGCCTGTTTCGGGCGGCGTGTAGACGGGAGAATTATCCGCATAGCTTGATTTGATGGGCAGTAATACAGCACATACCGCGAGTGCTGTGATAATCCATTGGGCGTTTCGTTTCATCGTTGGTCTCCTACCAGGATGTTGGGTGTAACAAAGGGATGTGGAATGGGCGTAGCGTCAAACAGAGGCAAAGCAGCGATTGGACAGTATTTCTGTTTATGACGCACAATAAGTCTATTGTAGAACTTTAGAGATAATATCGCTTAGAAGCGATGCCATCCCTCGCAGACCACGGTTTTGCAGACTTTAGAAGCTGTCTGCTCAAGATAAATCGACTACGGTCAAGCTGCATTGGGTCAAACAGCTTCTATGCCAGATGTACCAGAAATCCATTCCTTTCCGCAATTGCACAAAAGAGTCAGATTGATGCACCTCTCACGCCCTGTTTTATTGTTATGTTTGTTCAGTTTCAGCCCATTGAGCTTTGCCGATTGTTCACAGCGCTATCAAGCTGCGCTTAAGGCGGGCTCGCAAGCCACTCAAAAGCTTCAACAATTACTCACAGATTGCCCGACTTTAAGCGGTGAAGCGCATTTTAGTTTAGGCCGCATTGCGCATAAAAAAAGGCAGTTAGAACAAGCTCAAGCGCATTATCAACAATCGGTGGAAAGCTTTAAGGCGCAGGGCAAAAAACCGGATGTTGCACTGAAATTAGCCGATTCTTTACAGAAACTCGGCGATTTAGCCCGTATCTCTGGCGAATATGCGCAGGCTGAACCGCTGTATTTAGAGGCTCTGGCCTTGCGTCAGCAACAAGCGGATAGCGCCCCGTTGCAAGTCGCCAGCAGCTTGAATGATTTGGGTTTGCTGTATGACCGCCAAGGTCTTTATGAAAAAGCGGAGACTTCACTGAAACGCGCTTTGGCATTGAAGCAAGAGCATTTGCCCGCTGAGCATTACCATTTAAGCACCAGCTTGAATAATCTGGCCTTGGTGTATACCCACGCGGGGCGTTATGCCGAAGCGGAGCCTTTGTATCAACAAGCCTTGCAGATTCGAGAAAAGACTTTAGCCGCTGATGATCCGCGCTTAACTCGCAGTCTGCATAATTTGGCGCTGCTGTATAAGCAACTGGGCGATCAGGCAAAAGCTGAAAAACTGTATGAACGCACGTTGGCAATACGCGAAAGCACCTTGGGGGCGGATCATCCTGATGTGGCGAACACGCTGCACCAACTGGCTTTGTTGGCGCATGAGCAAGGGCAATTAGACAAGGCTGAGTCGCTTTATTTACGCGCATTGGACATTAAGCGCCGTGCCTTTGGTGAAGAGCATCCTGGTTTAGCGGCTTCTTTAACCGGGTTGGCGGCTTTGTACCGCAGCCAGGGACAGACTGCGCGGGCGGAGGCTTTGCATCAACATGCGGTGTCCATCCGTGCGCAAACACTGGGCATACAACATCCTGATTATGCGAAAAGTTTGACTAATTTGGCTTTTCTTTATACGCAAGCGAAAGATTTCGCGCACGCTGAGCACTTGTATTTACGCGCATGGTATGCGGTGTCGGCACGTCATGCGCCGGAAACGCTGTGGTTTGTACAGCATAGTTTAAGTAATGCTTTGCTACGCCAGGGGGCTGAACGAGCGGCAATATTTTTTGCTAAACAAGCGGTTAATACACTGCAAGGCTTGAGGCTGAATGTGCATGATTTGCCGGAACATTTGCGTCAGTATTTTTTGCAAGATAAAGCCCCTGTGTATGAGCGATTGGCGGATACTTTGTTGAATCAAGGACGTTTATTGGAAGCCCAACAGATTTTAACGATGCTACGTGAGGAGCAATATTTTGATTTTATTGAGCGCGATAATGCCGCCGATATACGCAGCACGCAGGCGGATTTTAATCCGCAGGAAGTGACTTGGGAGGTTGAGCAAGACATTTGGCAAGAGACGTTGGATAACAGCTATGCAGCATGGCAGGCGCATCCGCAGGATACTCAAACCAGCGGGGCTTGGCAGCATGATTTAGACGGCTTTTTCGGCTGGTTACAAGCCATGAAAACCGCTCAAGCTGAACCCAAAGCGGATGCTGAAACACCGCGTCCAGAAGCGCTGCAAGCTTTTTTAAGTCAATTGGGGACAGGCACGGTGTTGTTACAATTTCTCAGTTCAGAACAACAAGTGAGAATGATTTTAACCAGTGCGGAACAACAAGTGAGCTATAAGGTGGCGCTGTCTCGCACTGAATTGAACCGTCAATTGTTGGATTTTCATGCGGTGTTGCAAGACCCCACACAAGATACTCGTGAATTAGGACAGGCTTTGTATCAAGCCTTGTTTGCGCCCTTAGCCTCAGCCCTGCAAGCGGCTCAAGCGCAGGTCATTTTATTGGCACCGGATGGGCCTTTGCATTACATCCCGCTGGCGGCGCTGCATGATGGTGAGCAGTATTTGGCTGAGCGTTACGCGCTGGTGCGCTACACCGCTGCGGTGCGTGACAGCTTATTGGTCAAGCCACAAGCACAATGGCGTGCAGTGGGTTTAGGCTTAAGCCAAGCGATGGGGGATTTTAATCCGCTGCCTACGGTTGAGCGCGAATTGGATGGCATTATCAAGCAAGCAAAGAATGATGCGCAGGGCATTCTTGATGGGCATATCTATCTCAATCAGGACTTTAATCAGGATAACTTGAAAGCAGTATTGGCACAGGATTGGTCGGTGCTGCACATTGCCAGCCATTTTGTGTTTAAACCCGGTACCGAACAGGCTTCATTTTTATTATTGGGTAATGGTGAGCATTTAAGTCTGGCTCAGGTGCGGGCGGATTATCGCTTTGATCATCTGGATTTGGTCACACTATCGGCGTGTGACACCGCTGTGGGTGCCAGTGGTGGGCAGGAAATTGAGGGCTTTGGGGCTTTAGCACAGCAGCAAGGTGCAAAGGGTGTATTAGCGACTTTGTGGCCGGTGAATGATGATAGTACGGGTATGTTAATGCAGCAGTTTTATCGTTCTCGCGTGGAGCAACACCTCACGAAAGCCGCCGCCTTGCAAGCGGCACAAAAGGCTTTTATTCACGCGGGGGATAGCATTGAGGGGCAAGCAGCATTGCCGTATTTTTATCAGCACCCTTATTATTGGGCGGCCTTTATTTTGATGGGTAATCCTTTGTAAACAAGTCTATTGCACGGTTAAGGACGGTGCGGCGGGCAAAGGGTGTGCATCTTCATACAAAGTCACCACACCCACTTTCAAATATTCAACCAGTTGCATGTAGGCTTTTTCGTTTTCTTCATCGTCAGGCAATTGCGCATCTAATTGAGAAAACTTTAAAATATCTTGAATGAATTCCTGGCTGTCTTTGGGTAAGGCTTCGGTGCGTTTTTGATTTAAACCGCCTGAAGTAGTCCCTAAAATAAAACCATCACACCATTGCTTTAAGCCGTTTAAGCGTTGTTCTAAAGCCACTTCATCGCTGGGCAGTAATAATACAAATTGAAAATCACTGCTGTTCAATTGATCGCGGTAATAATCTTGTAATTTAATCAATACTTTTTGTGTTTGTTGTGCCAGCACATCCCCGGTTTCTATCGGGGGTAAGACTTGTGATAACCAAGCCGTGCTCTTTGAATCGGCACTGACACATAAAAATCCGCATAAAACGCCGTGTGCTTCGGTCGCATGAATCTCGGATTCTGCACGTTGCAGAGTGGTTTCGATAGCGTCGTACAAATTAGCCACTAAATTCGTCCCTTTTTTGTTTAGCGCGAGTAAATAAGTCTTCCAAACTTTGGCTGTCAGCGTGGCGAATCATGTCGCTGACTTGCTGTAAATCCCGTGCAAAAATATCTAATACCTGCACTAAAGCGTCTTGATTCGCCAGACAGATGTCATGCCACATGCGCGGGTGACTGGAAGCGATACGGGTAAAATCTCGAAATCCTCCTGCTGCAAAGCGGAAAATTTCTCGGCGATCTTCCATTTGCGCCAAAGTATCCACCAAGGTGTAAGCCAATACATGTGGTAAATGACTGGTGGCTGCGAGCACTTCATCATGGTGCATCACCTCCATTTCTACGACTTCCGCCCCGGTGATATTCCACATCTTTTGGATAAGTTGATGCGCCTGATCGTCGGTTTCAGGTAATGGCGTGAGAATGACGCGGCGGTTTTGAAATAATTCGGCAAAAGAGGCTGTTACCCCATTTTGTTCTGAACCCGCAATGGGATGTCCAGGCACAAAACGAGGTAAGTGCTCGCCCAAATGTGCTCTGGCTTGTGCCGCGACGCTGGCCTTTGTGCTGCCCACATCCGTGATCAGCGTATTTTCGATTAATACCGGATAAATGCGTTGAAAAGCATCTGCCATCACGCCCAGCGGTGTCGCCAACACAATCACATCAGCGTCTTTTGCCGCACACGACATATCGGTGTGGTAACTGTCGATAACTCCTAATTTTTGAGCGGTTTTGAGGTGCTCTATATTGCGTCCGCAACCCACGACATGGGCACATTCTCCCGCCGCTTTTAAGGCGCGAGCCAGTGAGCCGCCGATAAGGCCTACACCGATAATGCAAAGTTTATTGATTAACATGAACTTCATACCTGATGTTATGCAAAGACGATAGCGGCTTTATCCACTGTGTTTAAGAGTGCCTAATGCTTGTTCGTAAGCGAGTTTGATGTCTTCATGAAATACGACAAAATACACGGCTGTAATGCCTGTATGTGTTGCACAGACATCATGGCATTGTTGCACAGCAATATGGCTGGCAGGAATGATGGGATAACCATACACGCCGCAACTAATGGCGGGAAAAGCGATGGTTTTGCATTGATATTCGAGTGCCAGTTGTAAGCTATTTTGATAACAAGCGGCTAGTAACTCGGCTTCTCCAGCGTGCCCGCCTTGCCAAACGGGGCCTACGGTATGGATGACGTGACGTGCAGGTAATTGATAGCCCGAAGTGATTTTCGCTTGCCCGGTCAGGCAACCTCGCAGTGGAATGCAGGCTTGTTGCAATTGAGGGCCTGCTGCTTGATGAATGGCACCATCAACGCCACCACCGCCTAGCAGGGAATTATTGGCGGCATTGACAATCGCATCGACTTTTAAGGTGGTAATATCGGTATGGAGTAGTTTTAATAGGGTGGACATAAATTCAACTCTTAATGCCACAAGATGTGGTCGAGATCAAGGAATGAGAATTCAATGACTCCAGCGTCTAGCGGCGCTTTTATTAAATTCTCATTCCTAAGTAACAAAATGACAAGAAAGGACATCAGCCAATGACACAAAATAACACAGCCCTTGAGGTTTCTTCCAATGAAAAAATGAAACAACCATTATATGACATGGTGATTGTGGGGGGGGGGATTAGCGGCTTAAGCATGGCACATTTTTGTGCTAAACAGGGCTGGTCGGTGTTGTTATTAGAATCTTCTGAGCACTTAGGAGGGGCATTACATTCGCAGCATTTTAACGCACCCGCACAGGATTTTTGGGTCGAATTGGGGGCTCATTCTTGTTTTAATTCTTATCAACATTTAATTGGTATTTTGGAAGATTTAGAATTATTAGAACATATACAAAAAAAGCAGACATCTAAGTTTCGTTTATGGCGGCAGGGTGAATTGTTATCTATTCCTTCACAATTGAGTATTTTGCCTTTATTACTGACTTTACCTAAATTGTTTTTTGCAAAGAAAACCCAACGCACGGTCATCGATTATTACACCGGCTTGTTTGGAAAAGATAATTATCAAAACTTATTTAAACATGCTTTCAATGCGGTCATTTGTCAGCCTGCTGATAGATTTCCGGCTGAACTTTTATTTAGAAAAAAACAACGGCGTAAAGAGGTATTAAAGAGCTTTACCTTTAAGAACGGGCTGCAAACGATAACAACAGCAATGAGTGAACAAGCGGGCATTGACATCAAGACGGGCGTTGAAGTGTTAGATGTGAATTTTTCTAAACCTTACTTTGAAATAAAGACGAATCAAAGTGCACCGGATGTCTCTTTTCGCAGTCGTTATTTAACAGTGGCTACCTCGGTTAATCAAGCTTGCACTATGTTGAAACATATCGTTCCTCAAGCCGCCGCTTTATTGAATACAATGCAAGTGGTCAAGGTAGAATCAGTGGGGGTATTGGTAGAAAAATCAGCCCTCGATTTAGAGCAACTAGCAGGGATTATTGCTCCAGATAATGCTTTTTATTCTTTAGTCTCAAGGGACACTGTAGAGCATGATACTTATCGAGGTTTTACCGTTCATTTTAAACCGCAAGGCATGTCTAAATTAGACAAAAGCCAGAAAATATGCGAGGTATTGGGCGTTCATCCGCAAGCCATTATGCAATGGACTGAAAAAACCAACTATTTACCCGCGCTACGCCTAGAACATCAGGAAAAATTACAACAACTTGATGAGGATTTAAAAGATTTACCATTAGCAATGACTGGCAATTATTTTAATGGCGTGTCGATTGAAGACTGTATCACTCGTTCAGCAGTAGAATTTCAACGCTTGTGTGAATTAGATTCAGTGGCGTAATGATGGAGTGATGCCTATTTTGTAGGCATAAAAAAACAGGCACCGAAGTGCCTGTTTTTCTAATGACTAATTAACAATTCCTAGACTTATTGGAATTGAGAGAAGCCATTACCATCTTGAGTCGTTGCATAAGTACGTACTTGAACACCCGTTGAAGTGCCTGTTGAACCAAATTCAGCATCCACTACTAAGCGTACTTTATTAGCTTTACTAGGGATAACATTTGCAGGTGTAATGTTGTCATTGACTGCATCCAAGAAAGTAACTCCAGTCTTATCAAGAATGGTTTGGCTAGTAAACAGACCTGTAGAATTGCCCGCAGGTAAGTCAAATTCAAAGACATTAGGTCCTTTTTCGCCTTTATCGTTATAAGCAGTGATCCGTACTTTACCATCAGTATTGGATGGATTAGTGACACGAATAAATTGCCCATATGCAGAAGTAGGATTCAGAATCATTGGAATGCTGGCGCTAGAACCGCCTTTTTTCAGACCACCACAAGTAGCATCAATATTACCAACATTGTAATCAGGTGCAGCACCAGGACGATATTGAGCCGTCAATGTGCCATCAACGCCTGTCATTTCAACTAAAGGTGTTGTTTGGTCAGGTTGATAGCAAACAAATACAGAACTACCACCACCCGGTGCATTATTGTTAAAGTTGAAAGTAGCGGTTTGGAAGTCATCAGCCACAGTAGCAGGCGCAGTAGTCATCACTGTGCTACAAAGTGAAGTAGTAGACAAGAAGACTTTCTCCGCATCCAGCTCACCATTGGCATCTTTAGCCGCGCTGAAATCACCTGTTACCACCAATTGGCTACCATCAGTAGCAGAAGATAAAATAACAGTAGGGCCACCTGCAGCAGTCGCAGCTGCCGTCAAGCTACCAGAGTTATCAAACTTAGGGTCAGTATCAAAGCTAACATCTAGTTCACACAATGCTGCAATTTGATTAGTGCCTTCTAAAGTCGCGCTACCTGCTGCTACATCAATGGTGGATACGGATGGTGCACCAGGCTTGCCATCTTGCAGGACAGGTGAAAATTTCAGGTAGGTTTTCTTAACGGTGCCACCAAAAATATTGTTATTAGAAAAACCTTCAGCACTACTGACATCATCATATAAACGATAAGTCAGATCAACACTGGCAGCACTGTCTAATTTCAAGACTGGGCTATTTAAAGTGAACGTATCAGTTGCAGTCACACCACTGGCTTCAGGAATACTGAAGACAGTCGCTTGATTGGTGCCTGTTAGTAGGTTATTAGGATTAGTAGTATCCTGACTGGCATAAAAACCACTAATCGTTTGAGGACTAGAAGTACAACCTGATGCAGTAGTCTGACAGCTATAAGTCAGTGTTGGCGTAGCCAGAGAAGCCGCATTAAATTCCAGACCTTGATCCAGTACGAACAATACCGCATAAGCACCAGAGCCTAAAGTACGTCCCGCGTTGACTTGAGCACTATCCATAGTGAAAGCAGAACCGGTATCTACAGCAATTTCTGAAGCGTAAGTGACAGGGGTTGCAGCTGGATCCGCGCTCATATCAAAAACAGCATAAGCGGAACTAGAGCCTAAAGCAGCCACAACTGCGGTGGCTAATAATTTTTTGTTAAATTTCATCGTGTTAATCTCCGTGAGATAAGGTTTGACTAGAAGCCTTTGTTTTAACATAAAAGCTGAAATAGTATAACAACACACTTGCGCTTGGAATAGTCATTCAAGCCATTTTAGAGCCATTATTATTCCTGAAGTGCTTGAGTTGGAAGTATATCATGCTTGATATTATCCCCCAAGGTACCAGGATTAAAGGTTTGAGCAAGCGGACAAATGGGATAAGCCAAAAAGGCTTTGTCAGTCTGCCAAATGAGGCTCGGACAAACTGTCAGGCAATGTATCAGGTAAGGGCTGCTTCTCTAATTTATCGCCATAAAGTGATAAAGCCTCTTGAATTTGCCGAGTAATATCGACGGCTTCTTGGGCATTATTGATGATATAGGGAATAATCAGCATCACCATTTCGGTACGCACTAGGCTCTCTTTTTTGACTTTAAACAAATTACCTAGGATAGGGATGTCGCTCAATACAGGTACGCCTGAAACACTGTCAGTTTTATTAGTGGAAATCATACCGCCTAAGAAGACTGAACCGCCGTCGCTGATGCTGAGCTTGGTTTGTATATTACGATTGAGAATAATAGGGGAATTGATATTACTGGTGTTATTCACTTCAGCACTACTCACTTCTTGAGTAATATCCAAATCGATTTGACTTCCTGAATGAATGGTAGGCTTAACCGTTAAAGTCACGCCCGTTTTGCGATATTGAATTTGCTGCAAAATAGTATTGTTGCCATTATCATTATTTTGTAGCGTACTCGAACTATTAGTCGTCACAATAGGCACTTCAGAACCGACACGAATATGAGCTTGCTCACCGCTACGCACCATTAAACGAGGATTAGATAACAAAGATACACGATTATTACTAGCAAAAGCATTCAGTGCTGCCAAGGTTTGTCCAGATGTACTAATGGGGTAATACACTAAACCGCGACTAGCTACCCCTAACCCCGTACCAACACCTTCACTACGGGTACCTAATGCACCATTAAAATTGCCTATGCCCGCATCACGTAACAGCCATTCAATCCCTGTCTCAAATTCATCCGTTAAGGTAATCTCAGCCACAATCACTTCAATCAGTGCCATTTTAGAAGGCGTATCTAACTTTTTGAGTAACGGTAAAATTTGTTGCCACTGAGCAGTTGTTCCCTGCAAAATGAGTGCGTTACGCTTCTCATCTAAAACAAACGTCATACTCTTGCCGAGCACTGCTTGCTGTGTGGCTGGCTTTCCTTTTGGAGGCGGGGTATTTAATTGTTTGAGCAAGGGTTGTATAACATCAGCAATATCTTTTGCTGTAGTATTTTCTGCCGTATAAAAAAACAGTTTTGCCTGCTCAGTTTTATCATCTGTCAATCGATCCAAGCGTGTAGCCCAGTCCTGAGCATGAGATAGCAAGGCTTGATCGGAAGAAAAAATCAATATCAAATGACTATCATTAATTGGCAAAATCACCAAAGGTAAAGAGGGGCTGCTACTGCTTCCTACCTCATAACCTTCAGCTTTTAAGACAGTGATCAAGTGTGCGGCTAGAACATTGGGCTCGAGATACAGAGGCTTAATGGCAGAGCTATAGCGACTGCGCATTAAAGGGCGATCAAACATATCCAACACTTGTATGGCTTGTCGTACCAATTCTGGCGGCCCTTTTAAGATAATGGCATTATGCGAAATATCTTTAAGGATTTTTAAGTTTTGTTGGTGATAAATGTGATGTAGCCAGCGCTCAACAGAAGATAACTTGGTCGCTTTTAGTTCAATATATTGAAAGACAGTACGGTGTGTAATCGGAACACTCGGTAAAGTCCGTCCACTGATTAATAAGGGGGGCTCACTGCTGCTGGCTTTGGCATCCGCAATAAAACGCAATAAATGCCCTTGAAAAACAATACTCACACCATAATCCGCCAAAATAGTGCGCACTGTTCGGTAAAATTGTTGTGGTGTTTGCGGTTGTGCAATGCGTAAGGTGACTAAATCTTTGGCTTTTTTGAGTTTGCTGCCTATTTGAAAATCTAAACCTAACAGGTTTCCAAAAACTTCATTAATGAACGCAGGCAAGGCTAAATTGTCCACATTAATAGTAATAGGCTGTTGGCTTTTAAATACAGGCTGTTGCTCTTTTGAGGTTGAGAGTATGCGCGGGCTGTAGGGGGGCGGCGGGGTATTTTTAAATCGTTTTTCAGCCTTTTGTTCTTCTGTCTTAGCAACCACTAAATCGGTGTCTAGTTCACGTTCTACGGGGGATAGGGCTTCATCAACCGTTGGAATGTCAGAAGAAGTCTCATGCACGCTGCGCAAGGGTTGTGGAATGGTGAAGTTTTTTTGTTCCAATCCAGAACAAGCAGTGAGACTCAATAACAATAAAAGGCTACACGGTGTCCAAAGGGATGATAAGAGAATATTTTTCATGTGGCAGCAGATAACAATCACCCTACGTTATGTTGAATAAAAACCTAAATGAACCATGCGTATTATGTAATAAGCATAAAAAACATCATCTTAAACAATAAAACGCCTCTCAATATTATCAATATAGAGAGGCGTTTATACTGTGTTACGACTCAAAAATATACATCATACATATAGACGGCTAGGTTCTGTTGATATTTGGAATATGAGATGAGTTTTCAAGCAGTTTGGTAAGTGGGTCACACCCCATTTTTCACGGTCATATCAACAATAGACTTGTTGCGAGGGGTAGGCATCGTAGCGAAAAGGTGTGGTTTTGAGGCTATTTTTTCGGTTTTTTGAGACGAATAGCGGGCTATTTGTTGAGAAAAAGCGGAAAAATAGGTCAAAATCCACGCCTTTGCAGTCGGCGAATACCTCTTGCAACAAGTCTAATATAGCCCACTTAGTTTTTACCCGGCTCGGTATTTACGTTTTTTTCAGTCGATACAGCTTCTTCAATAGACTGTTTTTCTTCGGCTGTTTGTGGTTTTTCTACAGGTAGAGATACCATGATTTTATCGCGGTTTTTTTCCAGGGTTTTGACACCAATGCCACTCACATGGGTTAATTCATCCACTGATCTAAAAAAACCGTGTTTTTCACGGTAATCGATAATCGCCTGTGCTTTTTTAGGCCCAATGCCCTCTAAGCCCACATCTAAGATTTCAATATCCGCAGTATTGATATCGATCTTGCCCGCCATAGCTGGAGACATGGATAAAAACAATATCATGGACATAAATACAACGCTTAAAAACCGCATAAACTTCTCCTCTATTTAGAATGATTCCACAGTTAAAAGAACAGTCGATACAGCTCAGCCGACTGAGCCACTATTGTAACTACAGAGATAAATGGGTGCAATATAAGCGGCTTGAATCTTAATACTGGTGCCTGGTTCCACACCGCGAGAAGCCGCCAGATACCTTTTCAAACAGTTTCTAAGGTTTGCTCATCCGATGGGCATTGATTATATACAGCAGCTCACAACCTTTTGGTTTACAATCTAATGCTACGCAAACGCTGCTCATCACGTTAAGAAGCTATCTGGGTCATATAAATCGACGGCGATCAAGCTGATTTTGACTCGCTACGACAGCTATGGACTAGACAACTTCTAAAGTGAGCCGCCATGCTAAGCGTAATACATCCTGATTTTTTAGAAACAGTCGGAAACCAAGGAGGAACCCTACGAAAATGTATAAATTAACCATGCTGAGCGCAGGTGTTTATTTAAGCGCTGCTTTGTTGTCAGGTGCGGTTCTGGCAGGTGATGATCTGGCAGTCAAAATCACTGCGGAATTGTCCAACATCACGGTGAAACATAATGGTGAAGAGGTCACCATTATGCGTAACCAAGATAAAAAGCATACGATTAATCCCGTGTATGCAAAAACCTCTCGTGGTTGTCCGCCTTTTTGTGTCACACCGGCTCAAGTCCATGCAGATGTTGATACTGTAGGCGAATTAGAAATATTAGATTATTTGCAAAAAATCAGTGCTGGTGACGATAGCATACTGGTGATTGATTCACGCACGCCAGACTGGTTAGCACGCGGTACGATTCCGGGTTCAATCAATATTCCCTGGATTAATATTAGCCCTCGAGATACCAGTCCTTTTGAAGTCACTGAAATGGCTACTCGTGATGACATTTTAAGTCAGCACTTTGGCGCGAAAAAAACTGAAAACGGCTGGGATTTCACTCAAGCCAAAACTTTAGTGATGTTCTGCAATGGCTTGTGGTGCCCTCAATCCAGCAGCAATATTCAGACTTTGCTGGCCATAAAATATCCAGCCGCCAAGCTGAAATGGTATCGCGGGGGAATGCAAGATTGGGAAATGCTAGGACTCACTACCGTTAAGCCTAAGCACTAACTTCACCTCAGTTTTAGAGCCTATACGAAGATGGGGAATCGAAGCGAAAATTCGCCATTTTGAGGCAGGTTTTTCGGTTTTTTAAGGCGAATAGCGGGCTATTTTTTGAGCCAAAGCGGAAAAACTGACCAAAAGGGCGGGTTTGCAGCCGATTATCCCGTTTTCGTATAGGCTCTTAAGCCTCATTCAGCACCTTTAAACCACTGAATGAAGCTTAAATAGGTTGATTCCGTGCATCGAAGTCGGTCACATCGGAGCACTCACAATATTAATTCTGAACTGAAAACACCTTTCCCCCTTAATTTTTAAGACGGCACGGGATCACCCATAGCCTCTTCCTCACATTCTGGAATCCTTCTTGAGCACCCCTTCCACAATTGGTTTTATCTCTCTTGGCTGCCCTAAAGCCACTGTCGATTCTGAACGCATTCTCACCCAACTTCGCGCTGAAGGTTATCTACTCACGTCTAGCTATGCACAAGCCGAACTCGTCATCGTCAATACTTGCGGTTTTATTGATGATGCAGTAGCAGAATCCTTAGAAGTTATTGGTGAAGCATTAAGTGAAAATGGGCGGGTAATCGTCACAGGATGCTTAGGTGCGAAAGGTTCTATTGTGCAGGATACGCATCCCGCCGTTTTAGCCGTGACAGGGCCGGATGCATTAGATGAAGTGATGGCTTTAGTGCATGAAGTTCTACCGCCACAACATGATCCTTATCAAGACTTAATGCCTCCGGGCGGAATTAAACTCACCCCCCGCCATTATGCGTATATAAAAATTGCCGAAGGTTGTAATCAATCTTGTAGCTTTTGCATTATTCCCAGTATGCGCGGGAAGTTGCGCAGTCGCCTAATCGGTGACGTGCTCACAGAAGCTGAAAATTTAGTCAATGCGGGCGTTAAAGAACTTCTTATCGTCTCACAAGACACTGCTGCTTATGGGGTGGATACACGCTACAAACTTGATTTTTGGCAAGGTCGTCCGCTTAAAACCCGCATTACAGAATTGGCAAAACAACTGGCTGATTTGGAAGTTTGGGTGCGCTTGCATTATATCTATCCCTATCCTCATGTGGATGCATTGGTGGAATTAATGTCGGAAGGTGTATTGTTACCCTATTTGGATGTGCCTTTACAACACGCCAGCCCTTCCCTTCTTAAAGCCATGCGTCGTCCTGCTGATAGTGAAAATATGCTTAAACGTATTGAGCATTGGCGTTCAATATGCCCTGACTTAACTCTGCGCAGCACGTTTATCGTGGGTTTTCCAGGAGAAACTGAAGCTGATTTTCAACATTTACTGGATTTTTTACAAGCCGCTCAACTAGACCGTGTGGGTGCTTTTGCCTATTCGCCAGTAGCAGGGGCTACCGCCAATCAATTAGCTCATCATGTTGACAGTGCTTTACAACAAGAACGCTTAGAGGCTTTTATGACCGTGCAGGCCGACATTAGCGCAGAAAAATTACAGGCTAAAGTAGGACAAACAATGAAGGTGTTGATTGATGAAGTGGAGGAGGACGTGACTTATGCTCGCAGCCAAGCCGATGCCCCTGATATTGATGGATGTGTAATCTTAGACACTAATAACCATCAGTGGGATGTTGGAGATTTTTGCCAGGTGGAGATTATTCGTGCGGATGCACATGATCTGTATGCGATACCAAAAACGGACTGATTCACTGTTGCATTGCTACTGCACTGTTCAACCAAACCTAAATCTCTCCGGCTAACCACAATGCAATATGACTAAAATATAGATGGGTATCTTGCCTTGCTTGAGGATGAGACAACATGGTATCGCCTACCGTCGAGCTAATAAAAGAAGGCGCACCAAAACTTGGATCAAGATGATAATCGCTGAAACGACGAAAGCTGGCATCTAATACCGTTCTGCCCAAAATAACGCCATCGGCGTTAGCAATAGCATCACAAGCCAGCATTAAATTGAAAGACTTGCCACTATGCTGGCAATGTCCACTTGCCATCACGGGCATAAAATCCTCACAACCGGAAGGTATTTGCAATGCACTTTCTTCGCTATGCGCGGGTAAGTAGTGCAAACAATGCCCCTCCGCATCTTGCAAAAGGGGATGTAAATGTGAACCCTGCGCTTGAATACGTTGATAGTCCCCAGCCATCCCCGAATAAAACGTCTGATGAAGTTCAGAGAATGCCGAACCTATCATCTCCAAATCATTCAATACCGTGCGATGCGCCTGTGCATGACAAGCCAGAAATAAAGCCCCGCCACGTTGGCGAAAACGATTAATGGCTTCAATATCAGACCAATTTAAGCGGCTATTATTCACCACTAATAACCAAAGTTGTTCGATACCTTCTTCCAACAAGTCCGGTAAATCTTCATCATTGCCTTGCTCATTTTCACGATAATCATGGGCTAACACTTCAAACAAGGGTTCGCCTAATGAGTCAGTGATGGTGCTCAGTTGCAAATGCAACAAAGAAAAGCGCCGGATATGCCATTCATCTCTAGCATAAGGTGTGGTGGTTTTCAGCAAAATACGTGGCATGAGGTATACAATCTTAGGGTTTTACCGAATCCTGGGGCACTTGTTCGCCATGCTCAAAATAAACGGCATATTGAGCGCCACTGGCTCGAATAATACGTCCTTCACCATGACGTTTATCATTGCTGAATCCCCCTTCATAACGATCTTGATAGGCTGAATACATCACCCCGCGTCCGTGACGCAAATTATCTTTAAAACCACCTTCGTAGCGCTCACCTGTTGCCCAAGTATAAACCCCATCACCATTGCGTTGATTATTTTGCCATTCGCCCGTGTATTGATTGCCATTACTCCAAGCATAAGAACCCTGTCCATGACGCTGACCGTCTAAATAATCGCCTTCGTACTGATCGCCATTTTTCCATTGATAAGTTCCTTTGCCCGTGCGCTCATCATTGACAAAATCACCACGATAAACATCACCATTACTCCATTGCAAAATACCTTTGCCAGTGCGATTATCAGCAACAAAATCGCCTTCATAACGATTTCCATTAGCCCAGGTAAACACTCCTTTACCCTGACGCTCACCATACATCCAATCACCTATATACTGATTGCCGTTTTTCCACCGATAACTCCCTGTGCCACTGCGTTCGGCATCAACATAATCACCTGTATATGCATCCCCATTGGCCCATGTGTAAGTGCCTTTTCCATGGCGTTTACCGAGTTTGAAACTACCCACGTATTTATCTTTATTTGACCAGCTAGCCGCGCCTTGTCCGCTGTAATCTGCGGCCATGGCTTTGCCTTTCACAGTGATCTGCATGGTGATTTCGGCATGTACAACAGGCATAAAAAGCACTGATAAATTCACCCACATAATCCATAAAAATGACTTCAACATGTTTTAGCTCCTTGTATTATTGATTGAGGTGACGCAAAGGCTCGCAATGCGTTTAAAAACAGCGTCAAGCGCAAAAAAACCGCTATGATTTCACACTTGAATTAACCTAAGCCCCATGAATACGGGGCACTTTTATTCATTTCACACATTCAGTGTAAGGTGAATCATCTATTAAAAATCGACATCGTGCTTAAGAGCCTATACGAAGATGGGGGATCGAAGCGAAAATTCGCCATTTTGAGGCAGATTTTTCGGTTTTTTAAGGAGAATAGCGAGCTATTTGTTGATAAAAAGCGGAAAACCTGACCAAAAGGGCGGGTTTGCAGCCGATTATCCCATTTTCGTATAGGCTCTAAAGGCATCATCAACGAAATAAGCGATATATGGTAATCTATCAACTTTCTGATTGATAGTTGGGTCTAAATATCCGTGTTGCATTTTTTATTTTCCCGCCTTTTGAGCACACTCATTGTCGTCTTAGGTGTTATCACCTTAGTGTTCCTACTCATCCACTTGGTACCAGGCGATCCTGTTGAAGTCATGTTAGGCGAATCAGCGCAACCTGCTGATCGCGAGGCACTGCGGCAAGCTTTAGGTTTAGACCAGTCTCTCTGGCAACAATGGTGGCATTACATGAGCCACTTATTACAAGGTGATCTAGGGCGCTCCTTACATTCCCAACAACCCATTACAGAAATCCTCTGGCAACGTATGCCCGCCACCGCACAACTAGCCTTAGTCAGTTTATTAGTCGCCATATTGATAGCTTTGCCATTAGGCAGTATCGCAGCCTTACGTAAAAATACTGTTTGGGATCAAGGTGCCATGCTGTTTTCCTTGCTCGGTGTTTCTATTCCCAATTTCTGGATGGGGCCTTTATTGATTTTACTATTTTCCCTCACTTTAGGATGGCTTCCTGTGAGTGGTAAAGAATCCGCTCTATCTATCGTGTTACCCGCCCTCACTTTAGGCACTGCATTAGCCGCTATTCTTGCTCGTATGGTACGCGCCACATTATTGGAAGTGCTAGGGGAAGATTACATCCGCACAGCGCGTGCTAAAGGTTTAAGTGAAATCGCTGTTATCTGGCAACATGCCTTACGTAATGCGGCTTTACCCATTATTACCATTCTTGGATTACAACTAGGTACATTGCTCGGCGGTGCAGTGATTACAGAGATCATTTTCTCGTGGCCAGGATTAGGATATACCCTGATTGAATCCATTCAACGACGCGATTATCCCGTGGTACAGGCTTGTGTTTTATTCATCAGTCTGACATACGTTATTATCAATGCACTGACTGATTTACTCTATGCTTGGCTTGATCCCAGAGTACGTTTTAGTCCAACACTGCATTAGACTTGTTGCAAGGGGTATCCATCGACTGTAAAGGCGTGGATTTTGGCCTGTTTTTCCGCTTTTTTTCGTTAAATAGCCTGCTATTTGCCTCAAAAAACCGAAAAAACTGCCTCAAAACCACACCTTTTCGCTACGATGCCTACCCCTCACAACAAGACTATTGAGAAAAGCTTTTGCATATACCCTCAACCAATAAAAGGAAGGAACCTTTATGAGTCAAACCGTAGAAGATTTTTCTGAACGTGAATTGCACATCATTCACGACACCTTGACCGAACGTTTTCAACAAACGATTGATATACAATTAGCCGATTCTGAAATTCGCTTATCCCCTGAAGATCGAGAATTAACTCTCTGTCCAGCTGCTTTCTGGCAAGTGAAAAAAGTCAGTTTTATTGTGATAAAAACAGCTAAAAATGCCTATCGCAGCCAATTTTTTTATCGCCCACATGAGCAATTTGGTACTGGCATTAAAGAATATGACAATATCGGTGATTGCGTCATTGCTTTGTTGAAAGCTCAGGAAGAACATGAGGCGGCACAATCGAAGCCTGTTTAAGATGATGTTATATTGAGCACAGTTTGTTTGGTATTAAACTCTGCTCTAAAATTTAGATGTCTGGATTCAAATACATTGGACACTTTTAAACATCTCACTTACATCGTAAAAGAATCCTCTCGCGCAAAACATGTCCGCTTAAAGATTTCAGTACAAGAGGGCTTAGTCATTGTCATTCCAAAAAACTTTGATCAACGCCATCTATTATCTATCTTGAAACAAAAAGAAGCCTGGATTACAAAACATCTACCCTTGCACGTCTCGCCGTTAAAAGCCGTATCCTCTCCCAATACCCTCAAGTTTCGGAGCCTTGCTCAAGAATGGAAGATTAAATATTCCGATACTCATTTTGACATAGGGCGATTATCTTGGACTGAAGATAGCTTGCAGCATATCTTATATTTAAATGGGGATATTTCAGATATTGAATTAGTCAGAAAAACTATTCATCAATGGTTACGACACCAAGGACATCAGCATCTCGTACCTTGGCTAAAAAGACTCAGCCAACAAACAGGATTAGATTACAACACAGTGCAAATTCGCAAACAAAAAACACGCTGGGGCAGTTGTTCTAATCACTTAACTATTAGCTTAAATTGCACATTATTATTTTTACCCAGCGAGTTGGCTCGTTATGTATTGTTGCATGAACTTGCGCATACACAACATTTAAACCATTCAAAACAGTTCTGGAGGCTTCTAAATAAACTAGAAAAAAATAGCTTTATTTTAGATAAAGATTTAAGTGAAAATGGACAAAAATATGTGCCGGAATGGCTTTAGAAAGGGATTAAAAATAACGGAGTAGAATAAGGAAGGTAAAAATCCGCAGATATAGACTATCTGCGAATGAGATATAGATTATTTACGCATTTTACGCAGCTTTTGAATGGCTTGGATTTGTGCCATAGCTTCAATCAATTCAGCTTGAGCTTTGGCATAATCAACATCTGATTTTTTATCAGTCAGAAGTTTTTCGGCACGCTCTTTTGCTTGCAGCGCTGCTGCTTCATCTAAGTCTTTAGCACGCAATGCAGTATCAGCCAAAATAGTCACAACATGTGGCTGAATCTCTAACATTCCACCCGAAACAAAGAAAAACTCTTGATGATCTGCTTTAGTTTGAACTCGTACTTCACCAGGCTTTAAAAAAGTCAACAATGGTGTATGGCGAGGAGTAATACCTACTTCCCCCATATTTGCAGGTGCAAATACCATTTCAGCTTGACCTGAGAAGATTTCTTCCTCTGCACTGACGATGTCAACATGGATGGTCATTGTCATAGCGATTACCTTTAACGTTTTCAGGCTAGTAAAACTAGCCTGAAAACTTATCAACCTTAAAGTTTTTTAGCTTTCTCAACGGCTTCTTCAATCGAGCCTACCATATAGAAGGCTTGCTCAGGCAAATGATCGTACTCACCATTTACAATAGCTTTGAAACCCGTAATGGTATCTTTCAAAGAAACATATTTACCCGGTGTACCAGTAAACACTTCTGCCACAAAGAACGGCTGAGATAAAAAGCGCTGAATTTTACGCGCACGAGCAACAGTCAATTTATCTTCTTCTGACAACTCGTCCATGCCTAAAATAGCAATAATATCTTTCAATTCTTTATAACGTTGCAAGGTACCTTGCACACTACGAGCAATATCATAATGTTCTTGACCAACTACCAAAGGGTCTAATTGGCGGCTAGTAGAATCTAATGGGTCAACCGCTGGATAAATACCTAACTCAGCAACTTGACGAGACAATACTACGGTAGCGTCTAAGTGAGCAAAAGTGGTCGCAGGAGAAGGGTCAGTCAAGTCATCGGCAGGTACATATACAGCTTGAATCGAGGTAATAGAACCCGTTTTAGTTGAGGTAATACGCTCTTGGAATTCACCCATTTCCGCTGCTAATGTAGGCTGATAACCTACTGCTGACGGCATACGTCCTAATAATGCTGATACTTCAGTACCCGCTAAGGTATAACGGTAAATATTATCAATAAACAATAATACGTCACGACCTTCATCACGGAAAAATTCCGCCATGGTCAAACCTGACAAGGCTACACGGAGACGATTACCTGGAGGCTCATTCATTTGCCCATACACTAAAGATACTTTATCCAGTACGCCGCCTTCACTCATTTCATGATAGAAATCATTACCTTCACGAGTACGCTCACCTACACCTGCAAATACTGAATAACCACTGTGCTCGATAGCGATGTTACGAATCAGTTCCATCATATTGACGGTTTTACCAACACCGGCACCACCAAACAAACCGACTTTACCGCCCTTAGCAAAAGGACACACTAAATCAATAACTTTAATCCCTGTTTCTAACAGTTCATTACTGGCTGCTAACTCTTCATAAGCAGGTGCTTTGCGGTGAATAGTCCAGCGTGCTTCTTCACCAATATCGCCCGCTTCATCGACTGGATTACCCAGGACATCCATGATGCGGCCTAAAGTTTTTTGACCCACAGGCACAGTAATCGCTTTGCCTGTGTTTGAAGCCAGCATGTCACGTTTCATACCATCGGTAGAACCCATTGCAATAGTGCGCACAATACCGTCACCTAATTGCTGCTGAACTTCCAGGGTCAAACCATTATCTTCTACGATCAATGCATCATAGATTTTCGGCATTTGCTCGCGGGGAAATTCAACGTCCACCACAGCGCCAATGATTTGTACAATTTTGCCCGAACTCATGATATTCCTCTTAAAAAGCTGTAATAGATGATATCTGGATTAAACCGCAGCAGCGCCTGCAACAATTTCTGAAAGCTCTTGAGTAATAGCCGCTTGACGTGCCTTGTTATATGCTAATTGCAACTCATCAATAAGATCGCCAGCATTATCAGATGCACTTTTCATTGCTACCATTCGTGCTGATTGCTCGCAAGCTATATTTTCTACTAAACCTTGATACACACGAGATTCAACATAACGAGTTAACAAGTTTTGCAGCACCTCTTCAGCATCTGGCTCATAAATATAATCCCAGTGATGTTTCAGATTCTTATCTTCTGTCGCTTCAATGGGTAAAAGCTGTTCAACTATAGGTTCTTGCGTCATCGTATTAACGAAACGATTATAAACTAGCACCAAGTGGTCAATATCCCCATTCTCAAATTTATCTAGCATTACTTTGACTGAACCAATCAAAGATTCAATGGAAGGGGAATCACCTAAATGAGCTACCTGTGCGACGATGTTGCTACCTATGCGCTTAAAGAAACTGCTGCCTTTAGTACCAATGACACAAATTTCCAAGTCGATTTTCTTTTCCTGCCATTGCTTCATTTCAGTGACAGCTTTTTTAAACAGGTTAGTATTCAAGCCACCACACAAACCACGATCAGAAGAGACTAAAATAACACCCATTTTTTCTATGGGGCGCTCATTCATATACGCATGTTGATATTCTGGATGTGCGTTTGCGAGGTGCCCGATCACTTGACGGATTTTTGCTGCATAGGGACGAGAGCGTTCCATTTGGGTCTGCGCTTTGCGCATCTTACTCGCCGCTACCATTTCCATTGCACGGGTAATCTTTTGTGTGTTTTTTACACTCGAAATCTTACCGCGAATCTCTTTGCCGCTTGCCATACTATCTTAATCCTATCGACTTGAATGTACTGACACTGCCAGCCATCAGGTTTTACCAGGTATGATTGGCTTTAAAGTCATCCAATGCTGCTTTCAAGCCGCTTTGAATGTCATCATCATAATCGCCACTCTCATTGATCTTGTCTAATAAGTCTTTATGACTATTGCGCACATAAGTGTGTAATGCCTGCTCAAAATCAACAATTTTTTTCACGTCCACATCATCCAAATAACCTTCATTCGCTGCATATAATGAAGCAGCCATTTCAGCCACACTGAGTGGAGAATATTGCTTTTGCTTCATCAACTCAGTCACACGCTGACCACGTTCGATCTGCTTCCGAGTAGCTTCATCTAAATCAGAAGCAAATTGTGCAAATGCAGCTAATTCACGGTATTGCGCGAGACTTAAACGTACACCGCCGCCCAGTTTTTTAATGATTTTAGTTTGTGCTGCACCACCGACGCGAGAAACTGACAAACCCGCATTAATAGCAGGACGAATACCTGCATTAAACAAATCGGTTTCAAGAAAAATCTGACCATCTGTAATAGAAATCACATTGGTGGGGACGAAAGCTGATACATCACCAGCCTGTGTTTCAATGATAGGTAATGCTGTCAAAGACCCAGTTTTTCCTTTCACTTCACCATTCGTCATTTTCTCGACATGATTAGTATTAACACGAGCTGCGCGTTCGAGCAAACGAGAATGCAAGTAGAAAACATCTCCAGGATAAGCTTCACGTCCTGGTGGACGACGCAGTAATAAAGAGACTTGACGATAAGCCCAAGCTTGTTTGGTAAGATCATCATAAACAATTAATGCATCTTCACCACGATCACGGAAATATTCCCCCATCGAACAACCTGAATAAGGGGCAATAAACTGCATTGCCGCAGAATCAGAAGCGGAAGCAGCTACAATAATTGTATGATCAAGCGCATCATGTTCTTCTAATTTACGCACCACATTAGCAATAGAAGACGCTTTCTGACCAATAGCAACATAGATGCATTTTACACCTGTACCTTTTTGATTGATGATGGCATCAATCGCAACAGCCGTTTTTCCTGTTTGGCGATCACCAATAATTAATTCGCGTTGACCACGACCAATTGGCACCATAGCATCTAATGCTTTCAAACCCGTTTGAACAGGCTGACTTACCGATTGGCGAGTAATCACTCCAGGAGCTACTTTCTCAATAGGGGAAGATTCTTTTGCATCAACAGCACCTTTGCCATCAATAGGGTTTCCTAAAGAATCAACAATACGCCCTAATAAGGCTTCGCCTACAGGCACTTCTAATACGCGCCCGGTACATTTTACCCAGTCGCCCTCAGTAATGTGCTCATACGAACCTAAAATAACTGCACCCACTGAGTCGCGTTCTAGATTTAACGCCATACCAAAAGTATCATTGGGAAATTCTAACATTTCCCCTTGTAACGCATCGGCAAGCCCGTGAACACGCACAATACCGTCAGTTACGCTGACTACAGAGCCTTCACTACGCGCTTCTGCCGCCAGTTCATAGTTTTGAATTTTTTTCTTAATCAGTTCACTGATTTCAGATGGATTAAGCTGCATGGTATTCTCTCAAAAACTGTGTCTGAGCGGGCTTACCCGCAAAATAAAAACAATCCGAACTTGCCTAACCACGTAAATCACTTGCTAAGTGCTGAAAACGTCCTAACACTGACAAATCAATTACCTGATCACCTGTACGAATTAACCATCCTCCCATTAGAGAACGATCAATATTGACTTCAAGCTCAACCTTTTTTCCAAAACGCTTTTCTAAAGCTTCAGTCAACTCTTTTTTCTGCGGTGTTTTCACCGCATACGTTGAGATCACTTCAACTTTTAGATAACCTTCATGTTCAGCCTTCAATTTCTCAAACTGCTTGATTAAACTCGGCATCACTGATAAGCGATCATTATTAATCAATAATTTAACAAAATTCTCAGCTTCTTCATTAAAATTGAGTTCAGCTTGTTCTTTACACAGTTCTAATAGAATCTCACACAAAGCATTTTTATCAACGCTTGGGTTTCTCACCAATGCTGAAAATTTTGAGTCTGTAACAACTGCATTAAGAAAACTTAGAGTATCAGCCCATTGAGACAGCGAATTTGACTCTACTGCAAGTTCAAACACCGCTTCTGCATAAGGCCGAGCCAGGGTTGCAAGTTCCATGCTTTCGTCCTAGAGTTTGCCTGCCAGTTTGGTGATAAATTCACCATGTGCCTGAGCATTCACCTCGCGTTCCAGAATCTTATGTACACCGTCCAATACTAAGTCAGATACTTGCTCACGCAAATGTTCTTTTGCACGGTTAGATTCCTGCTCAACTTCGGCTTGCGCCGCGTCTAATTGACGTTGACCTTCAAGGCGACCTGCTTCTTTGGCTTCTTCAACGATTTCGTTTGCGCGTTTATTGGCCTGCGCAATAATGTCGGCGGCTTGCTGTTTTGCTTCGCGCAAGCGTTCTGTGGCTTTTTGTTCAGCCAGCACCAACTCATGCTTACCTCGTTCAGAGGCAGCAAGTCCGTCGGCAATACGCTTACTGCGATCCGCCATCATATTAGTCATCGGCCCCCATAAGAACCGATTGACGAACCAGACCAATACCACAAACGTGCCCATCTGACCAAACAATGTGGCTGTTACGTTCATGTAGTATCTCCCGTTCTTAAAGAAAAAATCTTAACGTTGCAGATTTTTAGTGTGCGCCAGTTGCTTTAGCAGCTTGACTCATGAAAGCACCAACAAAAGGATTTGCTGTCACAAACCACATAGACAGACCCAAAACAATCATAGGGAACGCTTCCATTAAACCACCCGTAAATAACATTTGCCCCATTAACTGTGGACGCATTTCAGGTTGACGTGCAATACCTTCAAGATATTTGGCACAAATCAAACCCCAGCCTAGTGCGGAACCTAAACCCGCACCTGCCAGAATAACGCCAGCGCCAATTGCAGTGTAAGCATAGATCATGCTGACAGCATTCATGATTTCAGGGGTCATTAAAGCTCTCCTTGAGTGAATAAAAGTAAATACAAAAGTAAAGTTGAAAATAAGACAGTATGTTAGACAGTTAAATTAATGAGCTTCAGCTTCTTGATGAGCAACGCTTAAGTAAGCGATAGTCAGTAGCATAAAGATATAGGCTTGCAGAGTAATCACTAAGATATGGAAAATAGCCCAACCACCACCGGGTAAAAATTGCACCCACCAAGGTAATAGAGCAATTAATAAGAAAATCAACTCTCCCGCAAACATATTTCCAAACAAACGCAAACTCATACTAACCGGTTTAGATAACTCTTCAATAGTCGTCATTAGAATATTGAAAGGCATCAAAATTATTTTAGCGACAATATTACTAGCTGCAAAGGGGTGAAATAAAAACAATTTCATATAACCCCAACCACCTTTAATCTTAATATTGTAATAAACAATCATTACAAATACAGTAATAGACAAGCCAAAAGTTGTGCCCAGATCAGTTGTCGGCACCACTTTTAAGGTATCAATACCAATAAAAGAAGCCATTAATGGCAACAAATCAACAGGTAGCAAGTCCATTGCATTCATTAAAATAATCCACACAAAGATGGTTAATGCTAAAGGTCCAATAATGGGATTATAACCATCAAACATTTCTTTAACTTGTTTCTCGACAAATTCCAAAATTACTTCTAATGCATTCTGCAAAGCACCGGGCTTATCAGGATCAAGGTTTTGCCCTACTTTGTAAGCCACCCAAGCAATCAGACCTGCCGTTAAGCAAGCGAAAAACAAAGTATCCAGATTAACACTCCAGAAACCTTCGCCAATACTGGCATTCGTTAAATGGTGAGAGATATAGTCTGTTGGACTGCTTCCTTGGCTCACAATCATTCACTCCAGGTTGTTTTCTTAAAAAAACCAAATCGACTAGGTGTTGCTTTTCAAAAAATAGCCAGCCTGAGCAGCCGCAAAAGCTGCCATTAAAGCAAGAGGTGACAATTTCAAAAAAAACATACCTACAACAAATAAAATTAACGTCACCACAAAACGCTGCACCGCTCCGATGTAAAGCAAAGCCACTTCACTTCCAGGAGCTTGCTGCGACATTTTTGCAGCCATTTGCAATTTACGTTCGGTAGACCAAACATTCAACATGGCTATGAAGCCACCAAAAATGGCCGACTGCGCGGCAAAAAAACCTTCAAAATATAAAAAAGCGAAAGCTGTTAATAATGTTAAAAATAATTGAGCAGACAATATTTTACGTGCTCCCGTATCGCTCTGCACAAAAACGGGAGAAGAGACATCATCTGTTACTTTATTTGATAAATTTTCTTCAGTCATAAAATGAATAATCACAACACATCAAGTCACTGCTGCGTTGCAGCATTGATAGAAGGTGCGCATTATAGAGATAAGCAAATGCTCAGTCAATACACTAATAAACAATAATTATAAGGTTACTTTAAGCTTTGCCGCTATTAAGAGGGTTATTAATACGAATTAAATGACGTTGCGCCTCTAAGTCTGGCACCTTAAGAGAGGTGACTAAGTAAGGCTTTTTTTGTTCGCTCAAAGAGGCTAATTCATTTTTGATGAGCTGTCCTTTCATGGCTAACAAGTAACCATCAATGCCTATTAGATCAATAGTTTGCTGAAAAAACTTAGATATATCACTGTAAGCACGACTAATCACTATATCATAATATTCTTCTGAAGAATGTGATTCTATTCGTTGGCATATTGATTGGATATTCCTTAATTGGAGTTCTATACAGGCCTGACGAACAAAGCGTATTTTTTTTTGATTACTGTCTAATAAGGTGAACTGCATATCTGGACGTGCTATAGCTAATAAGATACCGGGCAAACCCGCCCCCGTTCCTACGTCCAATACAGTGGTTCCCTGTAGATGCGGCAAAACCACAAGGCTGTCCATCACATGCCGAATCAACATTTGCCAAGGATCATGAATCGCTGTCAGGTTATAGGTGTGACTCCATTTCTCGAGCAGGGCTAAATAATTTATGATTTTTTGGTGCTGCTCAATCGATAAAGAAAGGGACGCTTGCTGGAGATAATCCTGCAAACGTACATGCAGTGCATCTTGAATCGCTAATACCGGCATTTGTACGTACTTTTAGGTGGAATTATGAGAATGTCACATCGACCACCCATAAGGCTTGATGGCTGGCATTAAATGCCTGCCATAAATCAGCATAGGTGTGTTGGGTGATGGGATGTTTGCCTTGAGGGAAAATATCGGCAAGAGGACGCAAAACAAAAGCGTATTTGAGAATTTCATCGCGTGGTAAGCGTAATTTATCCTGTTCAATGATCTGTTGGTCATACAGCAATAAGTCTAAGTCCAGAGTTCTGCTGCTAAATTTTTCATGACCACGTTGACGATGGTGTGCAGTTTCAATCTCTGCCAGACACTGATTAACCGCTAAAGCTTCTTCCTGGGTCTGAAAACCAACTACCAAATTATAAAAATTATCCCCAGTAAAGCCCACCGCCGCGCTTTCATAGACAGGAGATACCTGCAATTCACCATAAATCTCTCGCAAAGCACGCACACCTGAGTGAATATTGTGACTCGGTTGGATGTTACTACCGATGCTGACGTAAACTTGATGTGGGTTCAAACTAGATAAAGTCTCTTAGAATAAAAGGGGATAAAAAATTCCTATTTTCCGTTTAAAAACAGAGCTAAACGGAAAAAGCTATTTTTTAAGCGAATTCTGGAATTCAGGTTCCGACTCATTCCAATCATGTCGTTCTACATCCCAGTCTCGCGCCAGATAAATAAACGGCGTATCAATTAAAGCAATTAAAACTTTAAAGAAATATTTAGCCAATGCCAATTGGAACGCCACGATCAGCGCATCCATCATGCTCATCTCAGGATTTTTTTCAAGAAACAAAGGCCACCAAACAATCATGGCATATAACACGGTATCAACCGCTTGGGAGCTAATGGTTGAGACATTATTGCGTAACCACAAATGTTTGCCGTTGGTTTTGTGCTTAATATAATGAAAAATCCATACGTCTAAATTTTGGCTCACCAAGTATACAAACAAAGAGCCTAAGACAAAATGCGGGGTAAAATTAAACAAGGTCAGCAATGCCGCATGTGTATCTAACGCCATTTGCCGTTCTGCTGAAGGCAAAAACATCAAACTAAACGACATCATCACCACTACAATAACACTCGTTGCAAACCCTAACATCACCGCACGATTGGCTTCACGCCGACCATATTTTTCGCTTAATAAATCAGTTGCAAAATAAATCCCCGCATAAAGAATCAAGCCTAAGCTGGTTTCCAGGCCAAAAATCATAGTGAGTTTAGGGCCTTGAATATTGCTTAACATAATATTCAGCACCACCACACCATATAAGCCCATTTTGCCGAAAATGCGGTACATCAAGAGAGTCAGGGATAAATCCACCGCAACAACAACTATCCACAATAAGTCTTGGTGTTGGGCAAAAAAATCGCTAATAAATGTAGGCAGCATAATAGTGTCTCAAGGTTTTTAGTCACAAATGGGGGTGTGAATTATTCAAGCAAAGCGATTCTAATGAGCAAAAATTGAACCATAGCTTATTTTAGACCAGAAAGACACCATACTATCCACCACTCATTAACCTCCTGTCATATTCATATAGCGCAAAAGACTAGGTTGTTGTGAATCAGCAAAGTCATGACCTTTAGGTTTAAGTGTCATCGCCGTCATAATCGTTTGTTTTAAATACTGCATATCACCAGGATGTGTGCGCACCACTTGGCGCAAATCCACAGAATGTTCTTGCCCCAAACACAATAATAAACGCCCTTCAGCCGTTAAACGCACACGATTGCAGGTATCGCAAAAATTATGACTATGCGGAGAAATAAAACCCACGCGGGTCTCTGGATAATCTGCAAGGCGATAATAACGAGCCGGCCCACCAGATTGCTCAGTGGTCGGTAACAAATGATATTTCTGCTGTAAATCTTGCAAAATTTGCTGGCTTGAATAATAAGATTGCTCGCGATCACGATCACTCATCCAACCCAACGGCATTTCTTCAATAAAACTAATATCCAATTGCTCAGCCAGAGCAAAGGCCAATAAATCCAAGACTTCATCATGATTACGCTGCCGCAAAATCACAGCATTCAACTTAACACCTTCAAATCCCGCTTGTTTTGCCGCTCGAACCCCTTCTAAAACCTGTTCTAATTGTCCCAATCGTGTGAGCCGCTGAAACCGCTCAGGCTTTAAGCTGTCCAAACTAATATTTAAATGCTTCACGCCAGCGTCGCGTAAAGCAGGAGCAAAGCGTTTCAATTGCGAACCATTTGTGGTCAGCGCTAAATTCTTTAAGCCCGGTAACTGCCCTAAATTTTCCAACAAGGACACAATATTTTGACGTACCAAAGGCTCACCGCCCGTTATACGGATTTTATTCACGCCCAACTCAATAAAAGCTTGTCCAATCCAGGTGATTTCTTCTAAAGATAAAATCTGTGCGCGTCGCAAAAAACGCATATCGTCATTCATACAATAAATGCAGCGAAAATCGCAGCGATCTGTGACCGAAATGCGCAAGTAAGTGACTTTGCGCTGAAAAGCATCTTGTAATTGTGACAAAGAGGTAGGGGACACTTCAGGGGAAGGGGGTAATGCGCGAACGCTCATAATCTCAGGCTCCAATGCTCATTTTTAGGAACACACCTTTTATCACTGAGCAACCTTCTCTGTGTTGCGGGTACGTCGTGATAAAAAGCTCCATCTTCTAGACTTTTTGACATTTGCGGCTAAAAATTCAATCAGCCTCAAATATCAACAGAGCCTAAGAGCCTATACGAAGATGGGGAATCGAAGCGAAAATGCGCTATTTTGAGGCAGGTTTTTCGGTTTTTTAAGGCGAATAGCGGGCTATTTGTTGATAAAAAGCGGAAAACCTGACCAAAAGGGCGGATTTGCAGCCGATGATCCCGTTTTCGTATAGGCTCTAAGCCACCATCTTACTCCTTAATGATGACTCGAAGTTCTCCAAAAAAGCACGAACTTGATACATATCAAACACACGTTTTATATTATTAGACTTGTTGCGAAGGTAAACATCGTAGCGAAAAGGTGTGGTTTTGAGGCTATTTTTTCGGTTTTTTGAGACGAATAACGGGTGATTGGTTGAGAAAAAGTGGAAAAATAGACCAAAACCCACGCCTTTGCAGTCGATGAAGACCCATTGCAACAAGTCTATTATAAAATATACCGACTTAAATCTTCATTTTGAACCAAGTCCGCTAAATGCTCATTCACATAATCCGCATCAATTTTGATGGTATCGTCATTGCCATCAGAAGCCGAAAATGAAATCTCCTCAACCAATGATTCCATCACCGTGTGCAAACGTCTAGCCCCGATGTTTTCAGTGCGCTCATTCACCTGCCAAGCCATTTCTGCAATTCTTTGAATGGCAGAAGCATCAAATGTCAAATGCACACCTTCAGTCTCCAACAAAGCGGAATATTGTTCCGTTAAAGAGGCATTAGGTTCGGTTAAAATCCGCACAAAATCTTCAACGGTTAAGGAATTTAGCTCAACGCGAATCGGCAAACGTCCCTGCAACTCAGGAATCAAATCAGACGGTTTGGCGTAATGAAAAGCGCCTGATGCAATAAATAAAATATGATCGGTTTTGACCATACCCTGCTTAGTCGTCACCGTCGAACCTTCTACTAAAGGCAATAAATCACGCTGTACGCCTTCACGAGACACATCGGCACTACTATGCTCTGCACGCTTGGCAATTTTATCCAGTTCATCTAAAAACACGATGCCGTGTTGCTCTACTCGTTCGACGGCATTGGCTTTGAGGTCATCTTCATTAATCATCTCATCGGCTTCTTCTTCGCTAATGAGTTTCATAGCTTCTTTAACGCTCAACTTACGGGTGCGGCTGCGATTATTACCCATGTTCTGAAACATATTTTGCAACTGGCTGGTCATTTCTTCCATACCCGGCGGAGCCATGATTTCTACCCCAATACGGGTTTCACTGACTTCAATTTCAATCTCTTTATCATCAAGCTTGCCTTCACGCAGCATTTTGCGGAATTTTTGTCGCGTGGCAGAATCTTCAAGTTCTTCTTCATCGACGCCTCGTGCTGGTGGTAACAAAGCATCCAACACACGCTCTTCAGCTAAATCTAAGGCTTGATCATGCACGGTTTGCATGGCTTCTTCGCGCAGCATTTTCATCGCCATATCGACTAGATCGCGGATGATCGACTCCACATCACGCCCCACATAGCCCACTTCAGTGAACTTAGTCGCTTCAATCTTGATAAAAGGGGCTTTTGCTAAACGCGCCAAACGTCGTGCGATTTCTGTTTTCCCCACACCCGTAGGGCCTATCATCAATATATTTTTGGGCGTGATTTCATTACGCAATTCGGGGTCTACCTGCATACGTCGCCAACGATTGCGTAGCGCAATCGCCACTGCACGCTTAGCAGCACTTTGTCCAATGATGTGTTTATCCAATTCACTGACAATTTCTTTTGGGGTCATTTCGCTCATGAGATTGATTCTAATACTTCGATAGTGAAGTTATGGTTGGTATAAATGCAAATATCAGCGGTGATACCCAAGGCTGTTTTCACAATGTCTTGCGCACCCATCTCGGTATTTTCCAACAATGCACGACCAGCAGCTTGCGCATACGCACCACCTGAGCCAATCGCCATCAAATTATCTTCAGGCTCAATCACATCGCCTGTGCCGGAAATCATCAAAGAATGGCTTTTATCTGCCACCAATAGCAAAGCTTCCAAACGGCGCAGCATTCGATCCGTGCGCCAATCTTTAGCTAATTCTACCGCTGAACGGGTCAGATGGCCTTGATGTTGTTCCAGCTTACCTTCAAAACGCTCAAACAAAGTAAAAGCATCAGCGGTCGCACCAGCAAAGCCTGCAATAATCTGATTGTGATACAAACGGCGCACTTTGCGCACATTATTTTTCATCACAGTATTGCCCATCGTCGCTTGCCCGTCGCCACCAATGACGACTTCACCGCCACGCCGCACGGATAAAATGGTTGTTCCGTAAATCGTGTCCAAAGTTTCAGTTTCCTCATGATTAACTGACGTTACGCAAAGGCTTCACACTGTGTACGTAAGGTGAATAGACTTGTTGCAAGGGGTATTCATCGACTGCAAAGGCGTGGATTTTGGCCTGTTTTTCCGCTTTTTCTCAGCAAATAGCCTGCTATTCGCCTCAAAACCACACCTTTTCGCTACGATACCTACCCCTTGCAACAAGTCTAATAATTAAAAGCACATTAGCATCTGGATATTTTGGCTGTTTTACATAACTCAATAGCTCAACTTACGCAAAATCACCATTTTCCAGCCTGAGCTTAATGCGTTCCCAACACCGCACGCATCGGCTGTTCAATTCTACGCTGGCTGCGGTCTAATAGCGCTTGAGGCAAAAGTCCTTCACGTTTCGCCGTCAATAAAGCCGACATCACCGGATAAAACTTCTCCACATCATAGGCGATCAACAAGATGTCCACACCCGCATTCAAGGCTTGCACCGCAGACTTTTCAATCCCTTGCCAACTATAATAAAAAGCCCCCATGCTGAGATCATCTGTAATCAACACCCCTTGATGTTGCCAATGCTGACGAATCACAGATTGAATCACGTTCGACGAACGCGAAGCAGGTTGTTGCGCATCCAAGCTCGGCAACGTCACATGCCCCAGCATCATAAACGCATGGCTGGCGGCTAAAGTCTGGCGAAAAGGCAGCCAATCGCGTTGTGCCAACACCGACACATCCGCATCCAATACCGCAGGAAAATGATGCGTATCATTGCGCACCGAACCCAAACCCGGAAAATGCTTCAGCGTAGCCAACACCCCCGCTTGCTCCAAAGCCTGCACATAAATAGTGGCGACTTGCGAAACGATACGAGGGTCTGCGGCAATGGCTCTTTGTCCAATCAAAGAATGAAAATCCAGCTTATCCGGTGCGTGCTCCGGGCGTAAATCCACCACCGGTGCAAAATTAAGATTAATACCCAAGCCAGATAAGGCTTGTCCTTGGCTCTGCGCATACTCACGCACCACCGCCGCTCTATTCTCCGCAGGCACCTGCGCCAATTCATGCGCTAAAGAAGGCAAATAGCGCAACGGCGGCGACATCCTAGACACCACACCACCTTCTTGATCCGTCGCCACCCACAAAGGCGTTTCAAACCCTGCTGCACGACGCGCCTCTTGCAACATCGCCACTTCCGCCTGAATCTCCGCCGCCGATTTACCGCGAATATTACGCCGTGTCAGATACACCCCGCCGATAGCTCCAGAACGCACCCAAGGCAACACCGCTTCCAACGATTCATAACCCAATAAAAGATGCGAGCCTAATGCCGCCAACTCCTGCGCCGGGGCCTGTTGCACCTGATATTTATGCCATTGCAAACGCCCCGCACCCCACAGCGAAAGCCCCACCACCAAAGCCAACAACAGTAGCACAAGCTGATGAAACAACAAGGCAATGCCTGTCTGCTGACCTTGGCGCAACACAGACCTGATGCGCCAAGCCCATCCCACACTGATCACCAGCAACACGGGGATTTCAAAGACACGCAACTTGAGCAAATGAGGGCTTTTCAGATGCCACGCCACCACTAACAACACGACCAGTAACACACATTGACTGAATATCCAGCCATACCGCGCAGCCACTTTAATCCATGACCGAGACGTATCCAGTGCTAGACGGTTCCCACGAGCTTCTCGTTTGTTTTGCCTCATAAAATCCAGCATACTGCCCAGCCACCCTTCCTCACACTCTTAAGCCTTATAAAAAACCGTGAAATATATCGTATTACTCATTGCTTTAACCGCCTCATTTAACACCTGCGCAGCGGTTCACAGCCTGCAAGAACTGCTCGAACAAGTCCGCCAAGACAAATGGCAAGAACAGCAACTCAACGCACAGCGTATCACTGAATTCCAAGCGGCGCGTGACCAGCAAGCACAACGCCTAGAACAAGCCCGCCAAGAACTAAAACAACTCCAAGCCACCCAAAAGGCTTTACAAGACGACATCAACACCCGCCAACAAGCGCTCCAACAACAACGCGAGCAACTCGCCCTGCACAGCCAAGACCTGCAAACCCTGTTTAATGGTCTACGTCAATTAGCCAGCGACATCCGTCCGCGTTTAACCCAATCCTTCATCACCGCCGAATATCCCGCACGCGCCGCCCAGCTACAAGCATTAGAAGACGGCACCAGCTTGCCCACCTTCACACAAGTCAAACAACTGTGGTACAGCCTGCTAGAAGACATGGTAGCCAGCGCCCAAATCTCGCGTTTTCAAACCCCCGTCATCACCGTGCAAGGCCAAGAAGAAACCCGTGAAGTCCTGCGCGTAGGCAGCTTTAATATTACCAGCCAAGGAGAATTCCTGCGCTACCTGCCCACCACGGGCAAACTCATGATCTTACCCCAACAACCCGCCCAGCGCTGGCAGCAACTCGCCCTCAGCCAACAACAACGCGACAGCGGATGGGGACGTGCTGTGATAGACCCCTCACAAGGCGAAGTGCTGCATTTATTAGCGCAAACCCCCACCTGGTTCGAGCGCGTACAACAAGGCGGCATGATCGCCTACTTCATCATCGGCTTAGGCGTGCTGGGCTTACTCATCGTCATCGAACGCTGGCTCATGTTATGGCTGATACGCAAACGTATGCGACACCAATTAAAACACGCCCACACCCCGCACAATAACCCACTAGGGCGCGTGCTGGCGGTGTATCACACACAACCAGAACGAGACGTAGAGACCTTAGAATTAAAACTAGATGAAGCGATTTTGCGAGAAATGCCAGCATTACGGCGGGGTTTAAGTGCGGTCGGCGTGTTGGCGGCGATTGCGCCATTATTAGGTTTACTCGGCACCGTCACCGGGATTATTCACACGTTTCAAGCCATGACTTTACAAGGTGCGGGTGATCCTAAAATCATGTCCGGCGGCATTTCCGAAGCCCTCGTCACCACAGAACTCGGTTTAATCGTCGCCATCCCCCTACTACTCTCTCACAGCGTGTTGCGCAGCCTCAGCAACACCCTAATACACCTGCTCGACGAACAAAGCGCCGCCCTCATTGCACGGCAAGCAGAAAAGGCTAAATAACGGCGTAAAAAGAAGCGCTTAATGCGTTAAGGATGGGCACGCTTCGCTTTATCCATCCTATATTAACTTGTCCTCATGCATCGCATGGGAATGCCGTCTTGACCGCGTTGCGGTCAGTATCGAACCACGGAATGAACAGCGATGGAACTTGACGACCTGAAAAAACTCTTGCCAGCGCAATTGAAAGAACTGGCACACCGTTTCGGCTTACCGCCAGAACATGTGCCGCAAGGCATTTCCCAGACAGAAGAAGCGATTACCTTATGGAATTACGCTTCTTTTCAAAATGGCTTGCCGCGTCTTGCCGAATTACTCGACACCATCCAGCAGGAACCCCTCGCCAACAGCAGCACGCACGTCTATTCCTCCATTCCCAACCAGCCATATTTCTTCGGGCGCGAAGCAGAACTTGCCAGCATTACCGACGCGCTGCATCCTGAATCACGCGGCTGGGGAATTTTAATCGACGGCCCTGGCGGCATTGGCAAAACCTGGCTGGCGATTCGCGCCGGACATGTCACCACACATTTTCAACGCAAGGTTTTTTTGTCAGCGAAAGTTCGCCATTTAACCCCGCATGGCGAAGAAAAAACCGAAGATTTCATGCTGCGCAATTTCATCGCTTTGATCAGCGATTTGGCAAAAGAACTGGGCGATAACGGCATTGCCCGTCTGGCGGAAAACGAACGCGCCAACGAAGTCAAACGCGCATTGTCCACGCAAACCACCTTAATCATCGTGGACAATTTGGAAACCTTCGACAAAGCCGAACAAAATCGCCTCTATCAATTTCTCAATCGCCTGCCGGAACGCTGCAAAGCCATTGTCACCAGTCGTCGTCGCAGCGACATCGACGCACGAATTGTGCGCCTGGATCGGCTAGATGCCGACAGCGCTTTGCAACTATTGACCGAATTGGCGCACAACAACCGTGCCTTGGCGCGTACCGACGCATCAGAACGCCAAACTTTGTACGAAATCACCCAAGGCAATCCGCTGTTACTGCGCTGGACTGCTGGACAACTGGGGCGCGGGCATTGCCGCACCGTGGCGGAGGCGTATAAATTTTTAAGCAACGCACCGCCGGACAACGATCCGCTGGAGTATATTTTTGGCGATCTTTTAGACTCGTTCAGCGATACCGAAACCGCGTGTCTGGCGGCTTTAAGCCTGTTTACGCAGCCTGCGAAAGTGGAGTGGATTGTTGATATTGCTGACATTGCCGAAGTCCAAGCACAAACCGCGCTGGAAGATTTGACAGATCGCGCACTGTTAATCAGCGACGCGGCGGAAGAAGTGTTTAGTTTGCCACCGCTGGCAGCGGTGTTTTTAAAACGCAAACGCCCAGACAGCGTGGCACGCGCTGGGGAACGCTTAAGCGACACAGTGTATGCGTGGGTGTTGGAAAACGGCTATGACGAGCATGAGCGCTTTCCCAAGCTGGAAGCGGAATGGCCTAGCATCGCCGCCGCGCTGCCTTTGTTTGTGGCTGGAGACAATCGGCGTTTGCAAAACCTGTGTGATGCGTTGTTTCAATTCCTGGATTTTTCTGGGCGTTGGGACGAGTTATTGGATTTATTCCAACAAGCCGAAAGCAAAGCCGAGGCGAGCGGGGATTTTGACAACGCTGCTTGGCGGGCGTATCAGGCGGGCATGGCTTATTTCCGTCGCGGTCAGGCCGCAGCAGTGCTGGCCTGCGCCGAACGCGCCGCCGCGTATTGGCAACAGGCTAAGGCGGGTGCGCGAGAACAGGCTATTGCGATTCATTTGCACGGTATCGGGCATGAATTGGAAAAACACTGGCCGCAAGCTATCGCTGCGTATCAAGAAAACCTGGACATTCAGCGCAGCCTGTCGCCAGAAAGCGAAGACGTGGCGATAGCTTTGAACGACCTTGCCAATGCGGAGGAAGCATCCGGCGATGATTCGGCAGCCGAGCGCGATTATCGCGAAGCCTTGCGAATTGCCAAGAAAATCAATCACCGCGAAGGCGTGGCAAATTGCACCGGCAACCTAGCCGACTTGATGCTGAAGCAGGACAACTGGCGCGAAGCCGAGCGTTTGGCGTGCGAGGCGCTGGACTTGGCGGAAGCGCTGGGGCGGCAGGAGGTGATTGCGGCAGATTGCTGGGTACTTGCCATAAGCCTTGCCAAACAAGGGCGTGCCGCCGAAGGCTTACCTTATGCACAACGGGCGGTGGAGATTTACACCCGCTTGCGGGTTGACCCGGAAAAGCTAAAAAAAGCGCAAGCAACACTGGCGGCGTGTGAGGCGGGTGAGCCCAGCGTCACCTGACAAAAGGCTTATCACAAGCCATCACACATGGGCTGGGCATTGACCGACATAGCTTGTTTTGCCTGCCATTGATGGGCACGCTTCGCTTTGCCCATCCTGCATTAGGCTCTGTTGACGTTTTTTGACCACGGAGTACACAGAAAAAACAGGCAAAAAAATACCACGTTCCCAAATTTAAGTGCTGTAAACATCAACAGCGCAAAAACCAGGGTATCGTGGTCGTTTTTTCAACAATGCTTCGACTATATCAGGCGAAGTTTATACTCTTATGCGGCAGTATCACCACCACTGGTCGCAGCGGCTTTTTCCATCAATGGTTTTAACTCACCTTTTTGATACATTTCCAAGGTGATGTCGCAGCCACCGATCAACTCATTACCCACATAAATTTGTGGGAATGTGGGCCAGTTCGCATAACGTGGCAAATTCTGGAAAATTTCCTCATCCGCTAAAACATTGACATAGGCAAAAGGCACACCGCAGGCTTGCATGGCCTGTGCTGCACGACTCGAAAAACCGCATTGCGGCATTTTCGGAGTCCCTTTCATATAAATGATAATCGGGTTATTTTTAACCTGTTCATCGATGCGTTCCAATACATCCATTAAATGTGTCTCCTTAAGGCAAAAAAATTGCTAGATGTCAGGGTTTGAAAGCAAACCTGTCATTATAGTGCAGATTGGGCCGCCTGACTGAATTTCAATTTTTCAATTCAGAAAAACTCACCTTTTATCAGAGCATCAACCATGCAATGGATCACCGTACACGCTGAGCATATTGGGGGGCGCAGCGAGCAACAAGATCGCAGCATTATTCTGCATCATCCCCAGCAAGCAGATTATTTTGTCGTTTTAGCGGATGGCATGGGCGGGCATAGCGGAGGCGCATTAGCCGCACAAGCGGTGATAGATACCGCGCAACACATGTGGCATCCCCCGATGACACATCCGCCTGCGTTTTTGGAAGATTTTTGTCATCAAGCCCACCACAGCATTCAAACCGTGGGTCAGCAGCATGACATCGAACCCCACAGCACTTGTGTCGCCTTATATTTACATCAGCAACAAGCGCACTTTACCCATCTGGGCGACAGTCGCTTATATCACTTGCGCAAGGGCCAGATTGAACAGCGCACACGCGATCATTCTCTAGTACAAATGCTGGTGGATTTAGGCCGGATCACGGAAGCTGAAATGGCGACGCATCAGGATCAAAGCTGTTTATTGAGAGGTTTAGGCGGAGAATCGCCACTTGAAGAGGAGGCCATTGAATGTCTATCCGCACAAGCATGGATTGGCGACGTGTTCATGCTATGCAGCGATGGTTTTTGGGAACAAGTACAGGCAAAAGAAGTCTGGGGACATGTAGCGAATATGCCTGCGTATAACACCGCGCAATTACAAAAAACCGCTAATGCCCTGGTTCAGCGAGCGGCTGAACGAGGGGGCACCAGCGGCGATAATGTGTCTTTGGTGTTATGCGTGCTCAAATAAAGCGTTTACAGTGCGGAGATTCTCTGCCGCACTGAAGCCAATTCTACGCAAGTCACAAACACCTGCATGGCTTGATCCACTTCATCGTAGCCAGGAAAAGTCGGCGCAATGCGGATATTTTTATCTTCGGGGTCTTTACCGTAAGGAAACGTGGCACCTGCTGGAGTCAATTTAACGCCAGCATCCGCCGCCAACTTCACAATCTCTTTAGCCAATCCTGGCAAAGCATCAAATGACGCAAAATAGCCCCCGCGCGGATTCGTCCAACTGCCCATGCCTTTACCCGTCAATGCTGCAAGGCGTTGTTGCACCACATCAAATTTAGGCGCAATAATCTCAGCATGTTTACGCATGTGCGCTCGTAAGCCGTCCATATCTTTAAGAAAACGCATGTGGCGTAATTGATTGACTTTATTGGGCCCAATGGTCATGGCTGAAAACCATTTTTTGAGATGTTTAAGATTATCTTCAGAAGTGCCCGCAAAAGAAACACCGCCGCCGGCAAAGGTGATTTTTGAAGTCGAACCGGTGATAAACACATTATCTTCAGTGCCATGTTTGCGGCAAGCGTCCATTAAACCGCTTAACACAGGCGGTTGCTCATCCAGATCATGCACGGTATAAGCATTGTCCCACATGACTCTAAAATGCTGCCCAGCGATCTGACCCAGTGCCGCAATGCGGTCTACCGTGTCATCAGAATAGACTTCACCGCTAGGGTTAGAATATTTAGGCACACACCACATGCCTTTAATCATCGGATCAGCTTTCACCAAAGCTTCCACTGTATCCATGTCTGGCCCTGTCGCCGTCATCGGCACAGTGATCATTTCAATGCCCAAATCTTCACACACGGTGAAATGGCGATCATAACCAGGGACAGGGCACAAGAATTTTGCCGCACCCTCATCTTTCCACGCCGAGCCTGCCCCTTTAGCACCGCGTAAATAACACAGCTCTACATACTGATACATTAAAGTCAGGCTACTATTTCCGCCGACCAAAATCTCTTCCTGCTTAACGCCCAGCATAGCGGCACCAAAGGCTTTAGCTTCAGGAATGCCATCAATCCCGCCATAATTGCGTACATCCGTACCATTATCGGCCTTGTAATCACCGCCTAAAATGCCGTCTAAAGCATCGGACAAAGCCAGTTGTTCGGCCCCTGGTTTGCCACGGGTAATGTCCAGTTTTAAACCCGCTTGTTGATAATCTGCATAGCGCTGCGCCAAGTCTTGCTCCAGAGCGAGCAGTTCTTCTTTGCTGTAAGCATTTAGTTCCAATGTCACTTCCTCTTGAAAAATCAATCCCGTTACGCCAGCGGCGCGACGTTAAAAAACAAAAACGCACCATTATACTGCGAGCAGGCATCAATCGGCTATTGAGTGTCTGCACAAATATGGGATAGATCGAATGATCGATGCAGGCTGGTACCGTATCGTAGGGTTTGCGCCGCGTTTTTTTGCGGTGCGAACGTAAAGGGATAACATATCTGGCTCTCACGCGCCTTGCGTGGAAGCCAGGAGTGACGCGCCTGCATCACGAAGCGCGTGGGAACCCGATAAAATTTAAGGATATGCCACTTGGAGCGGTGTTCTCTATCGCATACCATGACTAATCCTTTAAATGCAGGTGTTCTCTTATACCGTTTGCGTTGTCTTTAAGGGTTTAAAACGGATGTCATTTTGCTATAGCACAAGAAAAGGTTTTTAATAATGACAGATGGGAATATCAAACAACACGTCAAAGGCCACCAGAACATCATCGGCGGCACTGGCGATGTCCATGTTCACCATCACGCTGCCCCCCCACTGGCAAGCCCCTCCATCACCCACGTCGTGACACCCATTTCTTAGGTCGTGATGAAGTCCTGGCAACACTCCTGCAAAACCTGCAACCCGGCAAAATTATCACTCTGTGCGGTGCTGGTGGTATTGGCAAAACTGCGCTCGCCACCGAAGCCCTGTGGCGACTAGCACCAGGCAACGACGCGCCAGAAGCCTTCCCTGACGGCATTTTCTTTCACAGTTTTTATAACCAACCCAGTGCAGACATTGCGCTGGAAGCCATTGTTCGTGCTTATGGCGAAGCACCCAAGCCGACAGCAGAAGCGGCGGCACGCAGGGTGCTGAATGGGCGTTGTGCGCTGTTGGTATTGGATGGTGCAGAAGCCGCCGACGATTTGCGCAAGATATGGGAATTGACGAGTAGCTGTGGAGTGTTGATAACCAGCCGCAAAACCGATGATGCGCCGGATACTTGGCAGGATATATCGCCGCTCAGCGAAGCCGATGCAATGTCCCTGCTGCGAGCTTGAACCACCGTCAGCGATGATCACACCGCCCGTGAGATTTGCCAACTCGCCGGATATTTGCCGCTAGCAGTGCGTTTAGCGGGTTTTTATCTCAGTCGCCGCCAGCAAAAACCAGACAGCTATTTGCAATGGATGCGTGCCTCACCCCTCGCTGCATTGGAGTATAAGCGACATCGACTCGACAGCGTGCCTTTATTACTACGCCGCAGTCTGGAACAAGTCAGCGCAACGGCACGACAAGTCATGGCTCTTGCGGGGCAACTCGCCATTGCCCCGCTCGATCCAGACATGATGTGCTTAAATAATTTTGAGTCTTGAGCAAGCACAAAATCGTTAACAGGCTCAAGTAGTTTGTTAAAAATTGTTGCTTCCGTTAAATTTTTACCCATAGCGACTCCCCAAAAATAATTCATAATTTCAAACAGTTAAGGCGACGCATAAATAATTCCGAAATCTATTGGAGAGATTCCCTTTTTTTACCTTAAAAAGGGTGAAAACTTCATGATATTTAGTTTTCTTTATGACATTAAAATCCATGTTCAAGGCGGTTCTTTTATAGCCTCTGAAACGTGGGAACGAGAAGAATAGTGGAGTGCGAAGCCGTAGCTTGGCACATGCGAAGCTACGGCTTCGCACTCCGTTTTAGGGAAGCCGCTGCCTAGTTCCCACGCAGGCGAGGCTGTAAAAGAACTCCCAAAAACGCCATTTTTTTGCTCGTAAGTCATTGATTCTTCGTTATCGAATACAGCAAAATCGAGGTTCTTTTACAGCCTCAGGCGCATGGGAACGAGAAAAATTCCTAGAGAGGGGTAAATAGGTAGGATGGGCAAAGCAGAGCGTGCCCATCATCCCCAGCGCCAGTAAAACAAGGAGGGGCACGATGATAGACGCGATGATGGGCACGCTGCGCTTTACCCATCCTACAGGGCTGGAGCGTGGGAACGAGAAATAGTGGAGTGCGAAGCTGCTTTTGTCGGGTTACGCTGCGCTAACCCGACCTACTAGGGCACAACGGAAACCGATGTAGTAGAAACGACCAACTGGCTCGTCGTAGTAACGGAACGCAGAACGCACGTAACGCGCGTTACTGTCCCAAGAACCGCCGCGCACAACCCGTGATGTGCCTTCAGCGGCTCCAGTGGGATTGATCTGCGCTTCGCGCTGATATTGATCAAACTTGTCCTGACACCATTCCCACACATTACCGTGCATTTGGTATAAGCCCCAAGCATTGCAGGGCAAGGCTTTAACAGGTAGGTTTTTTTTTCGATACTCACCCTTTTCGCCATTATTATAGGGATGATACCCATTATAATTCACTTGCTCAGGGGTGATATTATGGCCGAAACTAAACGGTGTTTGTGTTCCTGCTCGGCCAGCATATTCCCATTGGGCTTCGGTGGGTAAACAGAGGGTGAAACCCCTTAATGCGTCTTTAAAGGTATTTTGTAACTGCTTGATAAACGCTTGGCTATCCTCCCAACTGACTTTTTCCACGGGATGTTCTTCGCCCTTGAAGCGACTAGGATTATCACTTTGTACTGCTGTCCACAAGGCTTGTGTCACCGTCGTATCAAACAACCAAAAGCCTTCGGTTAAAGTCACTTCATGCTGGATTTCATCGCTTTTTCGTTCTGGTTCATCATCCGGTGAACCCATCAAAAATCGTCCAGGTGGTATCCAGCGCAGGCGTTGGCGGATAGGTCGTTCGGCATCACCCGGCTGTTTAGGCAGGGCTTCAATAACGATGTCTGTCCATAAACCGTATTGATCGTGCCCTATCGCATCCGCCCAGGCCGGACACAACAGGTGATTGAAGTGCAGTACCGTGCTGTCGGTGCGTAAGATGAGATCGTTATCGAATGCACAAGGCAGTTGATAATCCGTGGTGTGGGTGATGTCCAGATGCCCCGCCGCTTCGCCTTGTGGTGGGTGCTGCCTGTGCGGCTCACGCGCAAAGGCTTCACCCAACACAGGCTGCGCTTCTTCTAGCTGTTCTGGCTGTAGCTCGCTCTGAACTAGGGCACAACGGAAACCGATGCTGCCGCCGCGGAGACCTGGCGTGTCGTCGGTACGGTACGCAGAACGCACGAAACGCACGAGATCGAACCAAGAGCCGCCGCGCACCACCCGATAGGTACCCTCAGTGGCTCCGGTCGGATCAATGGACGCTTCGCGCTGATATGAACCAAACCAGTCCTGACACCATTCCCTGACATTGCCGTGCATTTGGTAAAGTCCCCAAGCATTGCAAGGTAGCGCTTTCACCAAAATGGTCTTTTGACGATAAAGCCCTTTTTCTCCTTCTGCATAGGGATGCTTTCCATTGTAATTGACTTGTTCGGGTGTGATGTTGTCGCCAAAATGAAATGGGGTTTGTGTGTTGGCTCGACAGGCGTATTCCCATTGGGCTTCGGTGGGTAAGGCTAATCCTAAACCGAGCAATTGTTGATTGAGTGTATGAATAAAGGCTTGGGCTGCTTCCCAACTCACTTTTTCTACGGGACGATCATCGCCTTTAAAACGGCTGGAATTATCGCCCATCACGGCTTGCCACAGTCCTTGGGTGACAGCGGTATCAAATAGCCAATAGCCTTGGCTTAAGGTGACTTCATGTTGGATTTCATCCTTATCACGGTCTATTTCTGATTCAGGGGATCCCATCAAGAAGGTGCCGGGGTTTATCCAACGGAGGCGTTGGGTGTGGTCTTTGATATTGAACTCTGCCCATACTCCGTATTCATCACGTCCCATGTCTGTGACCCAATCAGGGCGGGAGGAGTGTGCGGGTGCCACCGCTTCGCCTTGCGTAGATCGGGTTAGGCGCGATGGCGGGTGGCTGTCTTGTGAGGAGCTGTCATCGCGCCGTAACTCGACGTGGCTTTGAGGTGGTTTTTGTTGGGTTTGCCGTAACTCGATGCGGTTTTGGGGGGAGGCTTGTTGGGTTACGCTATCGCTAACCCAACCTACAGTGGCCTGGACGGGCGGGTGCTCGCTCTGAACTAGGGCACAACGAAAACCGAAATCGAGGTAACGTACACCTGGCTCGCTGTCGTAACGGAACGCAGAACGCACGTGATGCGCGCCATCGTCCCAAGAGCCGCCGCGCTGAACCAGTGAGGAGCCTTCCGTAGGCCCTGTCGGATCGCTTTGGGCATCAGATGGATAAGCGCTTTGCCAGTAGTCCCCACACCATTCATAGACATTACCCAACATGTCGTAGAGTCCGTAGGCATTGGCTTGTTTCTGCGCAACGGGATGTGTGCCGCCTATTTGATGTTGATATTGTGTTTCTGACCAACCAGAAATGTCATGTCCCTCTTCTAACTCAAAATCCACACCGCAGTTACCACCATACCAAGCGATGTCATCTAATATAGGCGCATGACGCTCACCTAAAATCTTTAAGTTGCCTGCATAAGTCGCGGTATCTGTCCCTGCACGACAGGCGTATTCCCATTGGGCTTCGGTGGGTAGGGTGAGATGGAGTCCTGACAGGGCGCTGTTGAGTTGTTGAATAAAGCGCTGTGCATCATCCCAACTGACTTGTTCTACAGGGCGTGTGGGGCTTTGGAAATAGCTGGGATTGTCGCCCATGACGGCTTGCCACAAGACTTGTGTCACGGGCGTGTCAAACAACCAAAAGCCTTGGCTGAGCGTGACGCTATGTTGTGGGCTTTCGTCGTCATAGCGTCCTTGTTCGGTGTCAGGGGAACCCATTAGAAAATCACCCGGCGGTATCCAGCGTAGGCGTTGGCTGACGTTCTTGAATTGAAAGGCCAGCCAAGCTCCATATTCATCCCAGCCCCAATCGCTCGCCCATGCAGGTGGTGCCTGTTGCCAGAAACGTGGCTTAGCCACCTTTTCCAACACAATTTGCCCATTGCGGGTATGTAGGCTGCCTAGCCAACTGGCGTTATGGTCTGCTTTGGCGGCCTCGGCATGAGGGGCTTCGATTAAATGTAAATGCTCTGTTTGGCGAAACACCTGGAAAGTGCGTAGCGGGGCTTGGCTGGGGATGTCGGCGGGGTTGTAGCCTGCGGGTTTTGGCGCGTTTGCCTCATCATGAGACAGACTGTGCCATAAGCGGTTGAGGGCAGGTTGCAGGGTTTTGACGTGTTTGGCAGGTTCGGGAATGCGTTTTTTTAGATGGTGATACCAGTAGCGCAGGTTGACGTTTGCGCCGCCTAGCATTTTTTGCCCTAGATGTTGGAAAAATTGTTCGGCTTGTTCTAAGTCTTTTTGCAACATCCGCTGTAGGTTTTTAAGGGCTTCGCTGGCGTTTTCTTCTAATGGCTGATGCAGTAAATGATGAATGCCAGGGTTGAGTACACATTCTTCAAACCAGATTTCTTCAGGCACTTTATGTCGCCAATCGCGTATGTGCTTGAGAAGCTGTAAACGCTCGCTGTGGCTGAGCTGGTCAAGCTGGTCAAATTGTTTGCGCAAATCCTGTGCGCGTTTAGGTTCTAGGGTCGCCGCAAGGCTGGATGTGCCAGACAGGGCGGCGTGTTGCCAGAATAGGCTTTCTATGGCGGCATCCATATTTTGCCAGCGGCGCACGGTGCGTAATAAACCCGGTTCGATGCGGATAGCAGGGGACAACAGGATGAGCAGTTTTTGTAGGGGTTCTCGCAGGTCTGCATTGAGGTGTGGCTGGCGTTCCCAATGTAGCGTTTGCCAGAGGCTATTGTGTGGGCTGCGTGGTAAGGATGAACTACAAGGCAGTAAGGCTAATGCGCGACAGTCTCGATTGCGCAGGCGTTGGGCGAAGGTGTGCCAAGTCTGTTGAAGGTTGCTTTGCTTGCTCAGGCTGCCTAAATCGCCGAGGACTAAGACTAAGCCTCCTGCACCCGGTGGCTGGTAATCGCCGTGTGATTCGTCTGCAAACGCGGGTTCTTTCATGCCTTCCCAAAACATGGCGAGTTTATAGGTCGCCGTGGGCAGCAGGCGCGTCAAGCGGGTGGCTAACCAGGTTTGATCCTCCCAATAGGGGGTGAGGCGATCACTGCGGTCTAAGACAATGTGTATATCGGAACTCCAGCTAGAATGTGGCTGGTGTGGAAGTTGTTGAAGAATCTCCCCTTGGCTTAAACGACTGACTATTTTGTGCATATCCAGTCGTGAGCCTGCCGTGCGACACTGTGCGGCGCGATGCAGATAGGGCAGTAAACGCACCCAACGGGTGAGTGGGGAGAAATCAGGGGCTTTTTTTGCATCTTGCTCTGTCCAACCCTCTGTTGATATTGGGGTTTCTTCTTCGGCTGTAGCTCTCTGCATGGGCTGTAAGTATTCGCAGCGGGTGAGACGGCAGAAGGGGGTGAGTGGAGTGGGTTGGGCTTGGGTGCTTTTTTCTTTTTGTATTTGTATTGGCGGTGTCTCGTCACGTTGAGCCACCATAATGGGAAGAGCCACTTCAACATCCATTATCTCTGGTAATTCTTCATAACCTGCTAATGTTGCGGCGGCTTTTAATAGTGTTTTATCTCCTGATGCCAGCGCATCAATTAAGGCAGCGCGTCCCAGTAAATTCATGCGCCTTCGCCTAAATGTTTTTTCAATACAAAACGCGCAATACTTTTGAGTAAGCTGATTTGTGATGCGGTTTTCTGTGCTTGCGTGTGGCCCGTGGCGCGTCCTGATACCGCACGCAATAAGTCCAGATATTCAGCTTGTCCTGGCAAGGGTTGGCGTTGCAGGTCTTTTGCGGCTTGGCGATCTTTGATGAGTTGTTGAGCCGCTGCTTGTAATACGCTGTTGTCGAGTGTGGGGAAATGGGCTTGTCCTCGTTCAATGAGTTGCTTTTCTAAGGCTTGTGGCTCAGAGGGCAAGCTTAAATACAGCACTAAACAGCGGCGTAAGAAAGCATTGGGCAAGGCGCGTTCTTCGTTAGTGGTGATAATCACTAAAGGCGCTACGCCTTCAACCGTGACAGGTTCGGCCCGCCCTGCGGGTGTGAAGCCACCTTCGCCTAAAGCTTCCAACAAGCCGTTAGGCACATTCATTTCGGCTTTGTCGATTTCATCAATCAACAACACACAGCCATTGACCCGCTCGTAGTCTTCTTCTTGCGAAGGAATGGGGAGATTGAGTGCATCGGCTTGTTGTTTAGCATCCTTCCAATTAAACGCCCACCATAAAGCGCGTGGATGCAGGTAGTTTTTTAGTGGCAAAGTGTTTTCCACACGCCCGGCGGATGTGCCAGCAGCATGACCGAGTTGCGCATCTGCCAGCCGCTGTACCATGTCTAAATGCCAGAGTAAATCGCGTGGTTCGCAGTGTGAGTCAATCACATGCTGCACAAATGCGCATTTGAGTTCTTTGGCGGCGGCACGGGCTAATTGACTTTTGCCGATGCCAGGTTCACCGCGAATCAGCAAAGGCCGTTTGGCGGCAATCGCCGTATTGATGGCTTCTATTGAATTTTGGTCAAAGACATGAACCCGTTCGGGCAAGCCTTTGTGTGCCGTTAATGAGGTTTGATGTCCTTTATGGATGGTTAAAAAGTTCATGGTTTATTCCGAAGCTGGGGGGCATTTGCGCAGGAGTTCTGCTAGGGGGAGGACTTTTTTATGCTCTTGCTTAAATAGCTCTTTATCATTTTTGAGATTAATAAACGCTACGCTAGGATAAGTGTCTTGCAGTTTATTAATGATTCTTATGAATACTTGATTGTCTTGTAGATTCTCAGGTAGTTCATATAAGTAATATAGCAAAATTATATCAGTTGTTAAGACTGCCAGTCCTTCAAGGACTGGCAGTCTTGGGTTTGGCTCTATCGCAAGCC
>JADGEH010000092.1 GCA_016744475.1 Thiotrichales bacterium
CAGGACCAGTTGACAATGGATTGTCCCATATTATTCACAACCTCACCCATCCAAAATACCACTTGGGCTAACCAGACAAAACAAAAAGAGACTAAAAAAGAAAACATCAGAATAATGGTTAAAAAGATAGATAATTCAATCACGGTCATTCCCCTTAAAATTAGATTAATTAAAAATATGCTGTTATTATAGTATACATATATACTTATCGCAAGTATTAAAACACATTATTTTCAATAAAAACAAGGAATAAAATGACTTTAGAATGCGCACGAGAAAAAGACATTGTAAATAAGCTACAACAAGCTTTGGTGTATTTACACAATAAAGGGCTGTCCGACTATGAAATATCTAAAAAAATTAAAGGTAAATTGTGCCCTCATCTGTCAGAACAGCAGTTGGATGAACATAAAAACAAATACAGGCCACAAATACACCGAATGAGGACAAGGGCTGATATGATGCCTAGTTATGCGATTGGTCAGTGCATTTTCGAGTTGGAGAAGGATGTGAGGGGGGATTGAGTTCAATCTCATCATCAAACTTCACGTTTTTTGCACAAAAAACATATAGAGTTCTTTTTTTTCTATACAAAATATATAGTTATAAAAAATGGTTGCGGGTTCGATTCCCGCCGCCTCCACCATTTCTCCATTTCAAGCAGTTTCATACCCTCCCACAAAGCCAATAAGCATCAGGCTTTGTCTAGTATTCCCCGTTTCATCCTGTTACATTTCATCCCCTGAAATACCGCTATTCATTGCGGTACATCTGGCGGCATTCTAGCAATGCCAATAACCGATACCGCCAAAGGGGAAAAATAATGGCTTTATCAGATATTACAGTGCGCAAAGCCAAGCCAACGGATAAAGATTACAAGCTACGTGATGAAAAAAACCTGTATTTGTTAGTCAAGAAAAACGGCGGCAAGTATTGGCGGTATGATTACCGCTTTCAAGACAAGCGCAAAACCCTAGCACTGGGCATTTATCCCGATATTCCACTCAAAAAAGCCAGGGAACTGCATCAAGCAGCGCGGCAACAATTGGCTGATGGTATTGATCCTAGTGCCTACAAGCAATCCCTAAAAAGAAGCAGCCAAGAACAAGCCGCTAATAGCTTTGAAATAATCGCTAGGGAGTGGCACACAAAACAGCTACCCACTTGGACAGAAGGTCATGCAAAGACCGTCATGCGGCGGCTTGAGGTGAATATATTCCCCTGGATAGGCAATAAGCCTATTGCTCAAATAAAACCACCTGACATCCTCGAATTACTACGCAAAATAGAAGAACGTGGCGCGGTAGAAACTGCACATAGAATCCTGCAAAGCTGTGGGCAAATCTTTCGTTATGCTGTAGGAGGTGGGCGTATTGACAGCGATCCATGCCGTGATTTGCGCGGTCAACTTCCCCCAGTTAAATCCGATCATCATGCCGCGATTATAGAACCCTCCAAAATAGCCACCTTAATGCAATCCTTGCAAACCTATAACGGCATGTTTATCACGCGCTGCGCTATTCAATTATTGCCCTATGTATTTGTACGCCCTGGCGAATTACGCAATGCAGAATGGACAGAAATAGACCTGGATACAGCATTATGGAAAATCCCCGCTGAAAAAATGAAAATGAAAGCCGATCATCTTGTGCCTTTATCCCATCAAGCCGTCGCTATCCTCCAAAACATTAAGCCACTGACACAGCATTGCAGCCGCTATGTTTTTCATTCACTACGCACAACACAACGTCCGATAAGCGATAACACCTTAAACAGTACATTGCGGCGCATGGGCTTTAGTAAAGAAGAAATGACTGCGCACGGCTTTAGAGCAATGGCAAGAACTAATCTGGATGAAGTCTTAAAGTTTCGTTTTGAGGTGATCGAGATGCAATTAGCCCATGCGGTACGCGATGCCAATGGACGCGCCTATAACAGAACGCAGTACCTAGATGAACGGCGGTGCATGATGCAGGCGTGGGCGGATTGGTTGGATGGCTTGCGCGATGGTACGGGGCAAAATGACAACGTGGTGCAATTCAAACAAAGTTAAACGATTTACAGCCAATGGATAGGGACGGGCTGATCACCTTTTCCGATAAGCAAGCCACTCTCTAGCTTGTTTCTATTGGCTTCTTTTTCTTTAGAGAGAACAACGCGAAAAAGAGAGCGCGATTATGGATTTTCCAGATTGGATACCAAGAGGGTTATACGTTTATTACAAATCAATACCGAGTAGCTACCCACAGTTTAATGCTAAACATCCCAACTTTGAAAAAGAACAACAAGAAATTGTTAGGAGATTACTTACATCAGAAAAATTAAAAGCTATGTGGTTACAAGCACAAAATAGAATGATTGAGCTTAATATGGATAGGTATTATTGGTATTCATTCATAAATTTTATTCTTGATGCACATAAAGAGTCTTATGATTCAAGTATTAATAAAACTACTAAACAGTGGCAGGCTATTTATCAACAGGTAGAAAATTTAGCCAAAAAATTATCAGAAAAGATAAAAGAAACTGAGTTAGACCATACGCTTCTGTATTGGGTAGAGGATGAACCACCTTGGATTAGAGAGGATATAGAACAGGGGAGAGCCTTAGATTTAGAACCAATGCAGCAATACCGAGCTATGTTTCCATTATTAAGCAATACCTTATTGATGGTATCTGAGGAAGCTCAGAGACTAAATAAATCAATAGAAACAACAGAGAGAAAAGACAGAGGTTTTAGGGTGAAAATTTTTATTCAAAAATTAGCAGAAGCCTTCTTAGAAATGTTTGGTTTATGTATGCAAGGAAGTATTGCAGCCATTGCAAGAATTGTGTTTGAAGATGACAGTATCAGCAAGGATGTCACAGTGAAAAATGCGCTTAAAGGCATAAAATGCAAACAGGTTTAGCTATGGGGGGGGGGTAGTTATAATTCAATTTTGGAAAATTATTACCCCTCCAAAAACAAACCCAAACCGCCTAAAGTTACACTGTGTTTCATTCAATACAGGGAAAAACATAATGAGCATTGAAGCAACTGAATTGCCCACAACTGGCTTTGTCAGAATTAAGCAGATTACGGCGGTTATTCCAGTATCACGCACTAGCATTTGGCGATGGATTAAGGCGGGTAAGTTCCCCAAGCCAATTAAGCTAGGTGAAAACACAACGGTTTTCCGTGTCGAGGATGTACGCGCATGGATTGACCAACAAGGAAAGGAGGGACAACAAGCGGCATGAAAACTCAGTGTTACGGGCAAAAAAAAGCCCTTAAGTGTTGGTGGAACAACACCAAGGGCAAATTGTCTTGTAACGCTAAACCTAATGCTATGCACCTAGTGGAATAGGAAGCAAAAGCAGGACATAAAACATAAGTAAACAGGGTTTTAGGTATAACCGATTGATATATATTGATTATATCATTTTCAGCGAAACAATACATTAGGAAAACCTATTCTATACAAGTAACGGATGGTTTCATACCGTTACATTTGCAACGCTGTAAAACCTTCTGTCCTGCTTTTATCCTACCCACTATGACGCATGGCTTGACCTTTAATCCTTTAATTTATAAGGAACTCAAGTTATGCAATCGTTAGATGCAAACCAAATACGCAGCGCGGCTGTAAACCAGTGGCGCGGCATTCTCGAACATGCAGGCATGGATAACCGCCTGCTCACCAACAAACACACCGCTTGCCCCATCTGTGGCGGTAAAGACCGTTTCCGGTTTGATGACAAAGACGGGCGCGGTACATTCATCTGTAACCAATGCAGGGCGGGGGATGGCTTCAAGCTGTTGGAACTATGGCGCGGCGGTGGTTTTCCTGATGCACTGGCTTATGTTGCACAGTATTTAGGCTACAGCCAAGATAGTGACACCTCACAAAAAAGTGCAAAAAAGTGCTTTCTCTCCACTGACAAAACTGACAAAAAGCCCACGCCAGACAGAAAAGCTCTGATAACTACCATCTGGCAAGCAGCAAACAATGATCATCCGCTTTTAGTTAGCTATCTTGAAAAGCGCGGCTGTCAGCCTGCGGTTTTACCTGTAGATGTGAGACTACATCCAAGCCTTGCATATTGGCACGATGGCGCGTTAATCGGGCATTTTCCTGCACTGGTGGCCTTAGTCAGAGACACGCAAAGCCAAGTGAAAGGCTTGCAGCGTATTTACCTTACACCTGATGGCACGGGCAAAGCAGATGTCCCTGGCACCTGTAAAAAACTGCTGTCTTTACAGGCTGGTAGTACGAAAGGCTGTGCTGTGCAGCTCTACCCATCAGGATATACATTAGCCCTCACTGAAGGCATAGAAACCGCACTTGCCGTGCGCTGCGCCTTGCCTTCAACGCCTGTGTGGGCAGCGGTAACAGCAAACCATTTAGCCGCCTTACACTTACCTGATAATTTGAAAACACTGTTGATATTTGCAGACCTGGATCGCTCAAATACAGGGGAAAAAGTCGCTTATCAACTGGCAGAACGTGCCAACACTGCGGGCATTCAATGCAAAATCATGCTCCCCACTGAAGCCGATGCACGGCGCGTCTATGCGGTGCAAGGTCGCTTGGGCAAGTCTGTTGATTGGTTGGACGTTTGGAACTGTGAAGCCATCGCACAAGCAGGGGAGGCCGCCTAATGAGTAACGCTATTTTTGCAGCGATTGAACAGACCGCAGATTTTAATGAATGGGCTGAACCCGAACAGATTGCACCTGAATTGCCAAATGTGATCGCCATCAATGAAAACCTGTTGCCCGAACCCTTTAAGCCTTGGCTGTCAGATATTGCAGAGCGGATGCAATGCCCGCTCGACTATGTGGCAGTGGGCGCAATCGTGAGTGCAGTGGCGGTCATTGGTACAGGCTGCACTATCAAGCCCAAGCGCCAAGATGATTGGCAGATCGTGCCGAATCTTTGGGGCGGCATTGTGGGCAAGCCTTCAATGTTAAAAACACCGTCACTGGCTGAAGCCATGAAACCATTGTCTAAAATGGAAGCTGAAGCGATGGCAGACCATGAAGCAGATTTACGCGAATTTGAGGTAGAAAACGTCATCTATGAGGCGCGAAAAGATGCGCTAGGTAAAGCCATTAAAGGCGCATTAAAGGACGGTAAAGAAGCCACGCTAGACGATTTACGCCATGAATACAGCCATACAGAACCCCCCAGCAAGCCCACCGCACGGCGGTTTAAGACCAACAATGCCACGATTGAGAAATTAGGCGAAGTGCTTAAAGAAAATGAGCGTGGTGTATTGCTGTTCAGAGATGAACTCACAGGTTGGCTTAATGGCTTAGAACGTGAGGATAGGCAAGAGGATCGAGCGTTTTATCTTGAGTGTTTTAATGGTGTGGGCAGCTTCACTGTTGACCGCATTGGGCGCGGTACTGTGCATGTCAACAACCTGTGCTTATCTCTATTAGGCGGCATCCAACCAGATCGACTGGCTCAATATCTAAAGACAGCCCAGCAAGGCGGCAATGATGGGCTGGTGCAGCGGCTTCAGTTGTTTGTTTATCCCGATGAGCCTGATAAATGGGAATATGTAGACAGATACCCCAATAAAGAGGCAAAAAACCGCGCTCATGCCATTTTTGAAACCTTAGCCAGCCAAGATTTTAGAGACTGGGGCGCGGTGCAAGATGATGAGGAATCAATGCCTTATCTGCGTTTTGATGACGATGCACAAGAGCTATTCATAGAGTGGCTGCACGAACTGCAAAACGATAAGCTACGCAATCCTTCAGAGCATCCGCTGATGCTTGAACATCTAGCCAAATACAGAAGCCTGATGCCCTCACTGGCTTTGATATTTCACCTGCTTAATGTTGCAGACGGCGCGGCGGCGGGGGCGGTCTCTGTCCAAGCCACTACACAGGCTATTGCTTGGTGCTATTACCTAGAATCACATGCACGGCGTATCTATGCCACCGCAGGCAATGCCAGAGTACAGGCAGCGGCGGCACTGGCGCGTAAAATCAAGCAAGGGGTGTTACAAGAGAGTTTTACCCGTCGAGATGTACAGCGCAAACAATGGCGGCATTTGACCGAACCGGATGATATAGCCAAAGCATTGGAAGATTTGCATCTGGCGTGCTGGTTAAAACCCGTTGAACCGGATTACTCAGGCACAGGGCGTAAACCTGCGGTGCAATATTTCATTAACCCTAAAACCCAAAAAACCTAAAAACGCGGTTTATCTGTACTGACTAAACTGACAAAAGGCATTTAGTCTGTTTAGTCAGTAGAGAGAATCCGTATTTTTGTATTTTTTACCCGCCTAGACCCACAGAAATTCCCTTAGTCAATCAAGCATGGCCTTGTGCATCAATCAATGTCTGATAGCGTTCAAATAAAAAGCTCAGACGTGCCTCATCACTGCTAAATTTTTCCTTGCGATAACACTTTTCTACGGCTTTATCTAAGGCGTTGTGTGCTTTGCGCACATCGGCGGGCATGGTCAAGGGATCGTATAAATCAGCCAGACTGCTATCGGGATAGTGTTCCCGTGCATCCAGCACCGCTTGTGCGGCTTTTTCTACAGCCTGTTGTTGTTTGTCGGTGGGGGATTCAGGCCAAGGGTAATTGTTGTACACCAGCTTGGCAGAGTAGCGGAAATCACTTTTTAAGTGTCCCCCAACCGTTCTTAGCCAAAGCATGTGAAGTTTTGATTCTAGGATGCCGAATTCGTATAAGCCTGCATCGGGGATCATATTATTAAGATCAGTGCTTATAGTATTTGAATCAAAAAAGCCCATTGGCACGTATTCACGGCGTTCTGAAGAAACACGGGGAACTAGGATATAAGTTTTAGGGTTTTTAGTATCACGAAATTCTGTTGGACGTTCTGCCAGCTTATTTGCACCTGTATCAACACTATTTAAACGCATTTTTTTTACTTTTTCTATTCGTTTCATTACTACTGGCATAGACCTTAATTGTTTAGGTGTAATCCCTACTAACCATAAACACCAGCGTTCTTTGTTATTGATAAACTCTTCTGAACCTAAGACGGGTTTAAGCCAAATCTCAGCCGCAGGTTCTTTTTCTAATAGTTCTGATTTTTCGCTGGGGGAAAGCAATAAATTTCCACCATCCACAGGCTTATTACCATAAGTGAGTGGAGGCACATTACATAAAGGTTTGCTACGGTTTTCAATAATAGCATTCGGTGCATCCACTAAATATGAATTGATATTTTCTGCCTGTATTTCTTCAGGTTCTCCTTTTATATCTGTGTATTCAAACAAACGGGGTTTATTTGCCTTAGAAGCAGCAAACCCAATAATGACCACATGCACGGCGGCTTTACCTCTAGCCTCAGAACTCCAAGCAAAAGTACGATGGGCAAAGTGAATATAGAGACCTTTGTCTAGCAAGCTATTCCACAGTGGTGCAACTTGTTCCCCTTGGCAAATAGAATTGGTGGATACAAAGGCTACCTTAACCGTTGTATTTTGAATGAAATCAGCCGCACGACGAAACCAACAAGTAACAAAATCTAAACTTTTGTGATTTTTTACATTACTGAATACTTGAGCCATATCAGTATTTTGTTGTTTACTCCGATAGTTTTTACCTATAAACGGCGGATTGCCCAGAATATACAAAGCCTTTAATGCGTGGCTGTCTTTCAACAGCGTTTCCCAGTCCAGTTGCAGCGCGTTGCCGTGGGTGATGTGTGCGGCGGTTTTCAGTGGCAACAAATCCGGTTCCCGTCCAAACTGTTGGGCAAATTCTCGATTCATTTGATGCTGTGTGAGCCACATGGCGACTTCTGCAATTCTGGCAGGCCATTCTTCAAGCTCGATACCATGAAAGTGATTTAAGTTAATTAAAGGTTCAATACTTAAAGCAAGGTGGGCTTTAGGCTTATCGCCGTATTGCTCACGTAAGACATGCAGTTCTAAACGGCGTAACTCTCGATAGGTAATGATAAGGAAGTTGCCACAGCCACAGGCTGGATCAAAAAAGTGCAGGGCTGAGAGTTTTTCTTGAAATTGAATTAAACGCTTTTGTTTGTTGCGCTTTAAACCTTGTAGGTGTTGAAATTCATCTTGTAAGTCTTCCAGAAATAAGGGTTTAATCAGTCTTAAAATGTGTTTTTCTGAAGTGTAATGTGCCCCTAATTGCCGTCGTTTTTTACTATCGCCCATGATGTGTTGAAACAAGGAACCAAAGATAGCGGGGGAAATGCTACTCCAATCAAACCAGGCTGATGCGATGAGTTGATCGCGCATATCCGCATCAAAGCTGGGCATGTCTAAGCGTTCGGCAAATAAATTTCCATTCACATAAGGAAAAGCAGCCAGTTCTTCACTTAAGTGTTTGCTACGTTTCTTGTCTGGGGTATCCAATACTTGAAACAAAGCGTTTAAGTGCATGGCAGTGTCGCTGCCATCAGCAGCAGTGCGGTTTAATAGGTAATGGACAAACTGATGGTGGGAAAAGATGCCTGTATCTTCAGCAAATAAACAAAACAAAGCACGTACTAGAAAGACTTCTAAAGGATGCCCATCATAGCCACTGTCTGCCAGTGCATCATGCAATTGGCCTAATTGTTCGGTGGCCTTAAAGTTAAGCGCGTATTCTTCGTGTGTCGCTGGGCTGTCTTCATAGCCTGCAATGAAATCAAATAAATGAATCTGATCGGGGAGTTCATTTAAATGAAAGCGCTCATCGTTTTGAGTATCCAGATCATGCAATACAAAGCGTTCAAAATCAGACACCAAAACATAACGGGGAAGCTCTTCATCACTGAGACCGGGGAAGTAATCCAGGGCTTGAGTATAGGCTTTGTCTAAATCTTTACCGCGTGATTTATGCTCCACTAACAGTTTGCCTTTCCATAGCAAATCCACAAAGCCTTGCTGGCCCCCTAACTTTTTAACAGGCTCTTCAAAGCTGGCAATACGGCGGCGCTGCATTCCAAACACAGTAAAAAAAGCCTCCCAAAAGGGTTTGGCTTCAGCCTGCTCTCTGGTTTCGCCTTGCCATTCTTGGGCAAAAGCATAGGCACGCTTGCGAATCTCTCTACGGGGTAATGTGGACATGGTTTTTATCTTTTTAATAAAAGGGATACGTGAATGATGTAGGTAGGGCAACTGATCGGTTATCAGTGGGTTTACATGTAATACTGACATATAAATAAAGGCTTACATGTAAAAGTATATTCCCGATCTACTCATGTGCTACTTTACATGTAAGTTAATCATACGTGTCTAAACCGCGTTTGATGATTTCAACAATGGCTTGCTGCAAATTAACTTCCCCTGATTTACGTCCAGTCTTATTAATCCAGTCTTGTGTTTTGGCTAGTTCTGTCATTTTCCCGTAATCCTCTTTAGGAATATACAAGATAAATCGCTCATGAGTTTCTGCCATGCGCTGTCTATATTCGCGCTGATAGTCTTTGTTACTTTTCATCCTTCAAGTATTACACAGGCATTTACCTGCAACAATGACAGGCTTGACTTACATGTAAAACAGGCTTGCGTGTCTTAAGTGAGGCGGTCATGACTCAAGAGAAAAACCGTCAAGGTGTAGCAAGTGACTGCGCCAAAATATGCACTGATAATGGGTTAAAACATATTACACAACTGACTCTGGAAGTCAGATCATGCCCCTCTTTTGTCAGTTTAGTCAGTACAGATAATCGGCATTTTTGCATTTTTTGGAGTGAACACAGATATGTATAAAAATAAAAAAATATATTTAAGCGATAAATTCATGGCGGTACATCTGGCGGTATGTGAATATATTTATATTATTTTTTGCTTAAAAAACAATATATTTAGCCTTTTAGTTCGATAGTCGCCGCCTCCACCAATATTCTAGGCTTTATGCGGCTCTACACGCCGCTTTCCTCCGTATAAGCCCCTATAGACCCGTATCAATTCTGCACAATTTTTGCACAATTTTCAGAATGGGCTTGGGCTTCCCACATGGCGTTAAATTTCGCGCCTGCATCGGGAGCTGCTGACGGCATCCATCGCGCATACACTTTGCGGATCATGCCCCAATCAGCGTGTCCCATTTGTTGAGCTATCCAGGCAGGGTTTTCACCTGCGGTCAACATCATGCAAGCGAAGGTGTGGCGAGTTTGGTAGGGATAGTGATAATGGACATTGGCACGGGTTAAGGCATGTCGCCATGCCGTTTTGCGAATTTGTGCGTCGGTTTCCCACGGACTGTTGGTGCGAGGATTAAAGAATATTTGGGCATTGTGTAACTGGGTATGTGCTTTTTGGTTTTTTAGGGCTTGCCATGCAGGAGGCAGGAGTTTGGTTTCGCGTTTGCCTGCATTAGTTTTTGGCATTTTAGTGTGTTTGCGGGTAGTGCTGCGACGAATGAAACATCTTTGATGAGCTTCGTCTACGTCTTCCCAACGAAGTGCTATTAATTCGCCCGTGCGCAAACCTGTAAAAAAGGCAAATTGGAATAAATTGCGATGCTGCGGTTCAGTACAAGCATTAAGAATGGCTTGTATTTCTTTCAGTGTGAAGGGTTCGGGTTCTGGTGAGCTGACTTTGAGGTTTTTTATTTTGTCAGCCGGATTTCGCTCAATTTTACCGTCATTGTAGGCTTCATCTAACATGCGCCACAATGGAATCAGTATGTTATTAATGCGTTTGGAGGAGATGCCCTGTTGTTCCGCTATCCATTGCTTGATATGCCGTGTTTGCAGCACTTTTAGTTGTAGGTCTCCAAAAGTAGGTTTGAGGTGGCATTGAATCGCACTATGGTAGTCGCGTTCAGTGCTATACGATATAGCTATATTATACCATATGTGTAATAATTATAATTTAACGTCCATTAATAAACCAGGCTGAATAACTTTAAAGAATAACTATAAAAGACGCACTCTTATCTCTCATCAATTCAGGAAAGCCATTAGAAATTAACCACTATGGACTAAAAGTCCATAGTATATATTGCGGGCTGAAAGCCCTTAATCCGTGGACTCAACCACGGATTGAAATAATGAATCGCTACGCGATGCTAAATTATGAATAAAAGCTAAAGCCTTGCACTAAAGTGCATAGTTTTAACTAGCGATTAGGATAATAAAATGTATTAAGTTTGCACTCAATGCACCGCAGCAAAATCCTGTGGAAGATATTTGGTGATATGGAAAAAACTGGGTGAGGAAAAATTTTAAGTTTATTGAGACATTTGATGATGCAGTTCAAATTTTTAGAGATTGTTTGTCAGGTGAATACTTTCAGTTTGATAAATTAAAAAGTTATATGATTTTATGAATGATGTATTTTGGCTATAGCCAGCTTGAGACAGCTCGGTATCACCCGTAAAAAAACAATACTGCGACCCAGAAAAGAATACAGTTCGGGTACGCCATTTAACGGCTGCCTATCATATTTAAACAAAAGACACTCAGGCAGAAGATGTTATTTTTCTTGACGACACGGATGCCCATTTGAAGATGACTGTGCCCTATGGCCGTGGCCCCAGCCATGAAAGCGTTTATGGCGACACACCTGTTGCCAAGGGAGAGCGCATCAGCACGGTTGGAGCTCTGTCAATGAACGACATTGAAACGGCTATGTGCTTTGAAGGCACTTTGAACAGCAGGGTATTTATCTATTTCATTCAGCACTGTCTTGTTCCATTGCTTAAGTCACATCATGTAGTCGTCATGGATAATGCCTCTCCACATAAAAACGCAGAAGTTAATGACAGGCGCATCATTAGTTTATCTTCCACCTTATTCACCGGAATTCAATCCGATTGAAAACGCTGGATCAACATTGAAACAGCACTTAAGAAAAGCTAAAGCACGAATGAAAGAATCTCTTTACAAAGCCATAGCTCAAGGCTTGGATTTGATAACGGCCTCCGATGCCAAAGGCGGGTTTAGACAGGCAGGGTATCAAATGTGAAATGGCTATATCATCACCGTAGACATTATCCATTACCTTATGCGTGCAGAAAATCTTATTTAACAGCTAAGTGACACTAATGCCACCATCTACTGTCCAAATACTACCAGTGACATAAGTGGATTCTAATTGAGCAACAATAACATCAGCCACTTCATCCGGTCTACCAAGACGCTTCATAGGAATTTCTTGTTTAAGCGCATTTTTAAATGCTAACGCTTCTTCTGGATTACTGACTTTATCAAACATAGCTGTATCAATAGGGCCTGGAGCAACAGCGTTTATTCTTATACCTTTTGGAGTCAGTTCTGCAACAAGATTCTTACTTAACGCATTTAAGGCTCCTTTTGTTGCAGCATATAAACTCACATAAGGTTTTGCTGCTGTTTCTGCGGCAATAGAAGATACTAAGGTAATCGCGCCCTGTCTTTTTTCTAATGCTGGCAATAACTGCTTCATTAAGTAAAGCGATCCCCAAACATTAACACTGAATATTTCGTGGCAGTCCTCCCAAGAAATATCTGAAATGGCTACAGCTTTAACTATACCTGCATTATTAACCAATACATCTAAACCCTGATCAAATCTAGTCGCCAGGTTTTCTATATCTTTAGGCTTTGACATGTCAGCTAATACTGAGTCTACTTCTAAATCATTGGCTAGTGTTTGTAAATGTTTTGAATGGCGACCAGAAATGCAGACATTATAGCCTTTTTGTTTTAAAAGATGAGCCGTTGCATAGCCAATGCCTGAGCTATCCCCGACCCCTGTTACTAAAGCATTTTTTTCTGTTTTAGGCATAAGAAATAGTTCTATTTGTTTTTAGGAGGAGCGTACCATTTTATCACCGCAGCATTGTGATGAAGCCCTGCACCAGGCCCTGCTAATACAACAACATCACCGTGTTTAATTTTTTCTAGTTTAACGGCTTCATGCAAACAAGAAGCAGTAGATGCAGGCCCCATGTTCCCATACTTTTCAAGGTTATTATAAGTTTTTCCTTCAGGAATATCTGTCCATTTCTCTTTTTCTTTTTCATCATCCGTTTCCTTCCACCAGGACTTTCCTTTTCTCCAAGCATTGGTTAAAACCTTGCTAGGCTGATGGGTGATAAAAAAATCAATATCTTTTGTAGTATGATTTATATTTTCCAGTGCTTTTCTAGCGGCCATTGGGGTTTCTGTGCGCCCATGTTTAGCTATGTGCTTTAAACCTTTTTCACCATGATCAAAAAAGAAATGTATCTTCTTATTTTCTTCTTCCGAATTTTGGCTGGTTTTTAGATAACTAGTTTCTAAAACAATGACATCTTCTAACTCTATGTCAACCACCTTTGTGCAAGGTTTAAAGTTTTTATGAACTTTTAATTTTTCAGCTACTTCCTCAGCAGGAAGGTTATTTGAATTATTTTCAATCTGCTTAAGCTGTTTTTCATATGCCTGCATCTCTTCATCTATTTTATTTTGTTGCTCTTTCTTAAATTCAACGAGGGTTTTCTGCTGCTCTTCTTTTGTTTTTTCTTCATCTATGTATCTGCTCATTAAATCTCTTCGTTGGCAGCAAAAATCAGCGCCTACAGCTCGAAAATATTCTCCTTGCGTTTCTAGATGAGTACTTAAAATTCCATAGCCCTCTGGCACTTCTTGAACAATCATCGCTGCTGCTCCATCACCTAACATCATACAGCTTATTTCAGTATGATCAGCCACTTTAGTTTGCATGGAGGCCACAACACAAGCCACTGTTTTATAACGTCCTGAAGCTATCATTGCCCATGCTATATCTAATTGGGTGATTAATGAAATGCACGCTGTACTCACATCTATAGCAATAGCATTTTCAGCACCGCTTTTACGCTGGAGAAGTGCTGCATTACCAGGAGAGGGTTGATCAGGAAGATTTGGTCCATCAAGAATTACATCAACATCTTTTATATCAATGCCAGCATCTTCTACCGCTGCTAATAATGCTTTTGCTTCCATGTATGATGATACTTCATAGTCTGCTGATATCCTTCTTTCTTTAACACCTGTATTATTAAATATTTCATTAACAGGCATAAGATCAAATGATTCAAACCATTCATTTGTCCTGATTTCTTTAGGTACATAAAAGCCTGTACCAACAATACCTGCAGAGCGTACCTTCATCGTCTTCGTATTCATAACATATTATCCTAAATTTAGTATAGTGAGGCAGCGTTAGAACTTGTATCTAAACTCTACAAAATAAAACCGTCCAGCTCCAGGAATATCCTTGGGTACATTAACAATGCCACTGGCATCGGGACCAGGTGACGGATAACGCACATCCTCATCAAAGATATTACGCACACCTATAGCAAAGTTACTGTTACTGGTGCGTTCATCTTTTCTTCGTAAAATCAAATCAAGTACAGTATAGCCACTCATTTTAGTGCGAGGATCATTTTCTCCTCGATTCCATGAACCTAACCAATTTAACTGTGCATCAATATACCATTTAGTTCCCAGGAGATAGTCGCCACGAACAAATATTGATTGTTCGGGAGCATTCGATAGTTTTTCATTTGTAGTCGTATTTTTTGAATTTTGATAGCTGTAATTAAACAATAAACTAGATTTTGTACTGGTTTTCCAGCGTGATTCAAATTCAAAGCCTTGCCCCTTCCATTCCAAGGAGTTGTCATATCCAAATTGAGAATTACCTCTAGATGTCAAAGCAATCTTATTCTCAATATCATAATGAAATATATTTAATGCTAAATGTAAATTATCTGCTGCCCTATAATCAAAAGCTAATTCCCATGTCGTAATTTCTTCTGGCTCTAAATTGGGATTGCCAATAGTAATAGGATTATTTTGATTATATAGTTCAGAAAAAGCAGGTGCTCTAAATGCTCTTCCATAAAGCAGCTTAGCAATGAAATCCGTTCGCGGCTCCCACACTAGCCCTAAACGAGGATTAGTCGTAGCACCAAAGTCAGAATAATGATCATAACGAACCCCTGCGGTCAACTCCCATTTTGGATTAATAGTCCAAGTATCTTGGATAAAAATATATTTATCCTGTCTTGACACTTCAGGAATAAATACTGCTGAGGTATCCGCAACATCAATCATTTCATTGGGTGAGATTAAATTACCAGTAAATGGATTGAGACCAAAGTTTTTTACTTCAGTCGACTCATATATTTTATAGTTGGAATAACCTAAACCAGTTCGAATCAAATGCCCATCAATACCCTTATAAAAACCGGATATATTTAATTGAACATCGCTTTGATCTGCTGTAGGTTCTCCCAAAAAACCAATAGGGTAAGCACCACCAAAAGCGCCAGGAGGATATATTTGATATTTAGCTTCCCAAAGTGTCTGCAAATAGCTTGCTTGAGCTTCAATATCCCAGTTTTTAGTGAATTTAGAGTTTCGATAGGTCAAGTCAGCATTAAAGCGCTGTAATGATACAGGATGTGTAGGGTCTAAAGCCTGTCCAACACCAACGCCTGCTCCAGTATCTTCGCCTCTATGTACACCAGCACGTAGCTTCCATTGTTTTTTGCTTATATCGATTCGTGCATCATACGTGGTAATTTCAGAATTATATGGCCCAGGAGCAAGAGATGCTTGCGTTCCAAAGGCTTGATCAAAAACAGTTTGAGCATCACTTTCTACTGTACGTTGGTGCCCGTCTGTATTGCTATATTCAAGCATTGCCGCAATTTCAATATCGGAATGTTTGCTACCATGTATCATCCAAGTATCTTGAGTATTAAAATTACCGATTCTAGCACCAACTTCTGTACCATTAATTTCTGATGCAGTTTTAGTCATGATATTGATCACACCTGAAAAAGCATCTGCTCCATATACAGCTGAACCTGGTCCACGAATCACTTCAACACGTGAAATAGCGCTAATAGGAAAACCATTCCAATAAAAGCCCTTAGAACCTTTATAAGAATCATTTACTCGGATACCGTTAATTAAAACAAGAACTTCTGGATTATCGATAGAAGAAATCCCACGAATAGTATAGATAGGAACGTTAATAATGTAGGAGATTTGTAAGCCTGGTACACTTTGCAATACCTCTTCTAGTGTTCTAGCACCCATTACTTCAATATCTTGCGCTGTAATTACAGAGGTGACTGCTGGTGCACGCTCAGCAAATTGCGTTGCTCCAGTCGCTACTGTAGTTTTTTTGGCCCGAACCAAACCATCAAACACATCAAAAGTATCATCCAGTCGAACTTCTACTCGACCTAAATCCATTAAACTCATTTTTTTCAGATTTTTGAGTACATTTAAATCATCTTGCTCAGCAGCAAAACTTGTTTGGGGAAATAAACAAGTAATGGCAAAGCTTAAAATGATACTAAATAAAGGATATGAAAAAATTTTCATAGGAATGCCTCTTTGTCATTTGTTCATAGAATGCAACGTTCGCACTTAGCGACGTACAATCTCTGAAATGCGTAATAAATTACCACTGACACCCAAGTCAGCCTCTTTCAAAGTATCAGGCTCAATCGCAATGCGTACTTGACGCCGTCTATTGGTATAAAATCTAATCATACCGCCTTTATCTATAAATTCGGGTATATCACTGACTGTCAAAACAGGATTCTTATGTAGAAAATCTAAAATAGTTTCTAGATTATTAATTTCTGATTTTGAAATAAAGACTACCTGACATGAAGTACTTTTTTTGTAATCGGTGAGGTATTTTACTTTAATGGCATGTCCGTCCACATTCTCATCCTGCACGGTGAGATCTAATTGTTTTTCAAATGGATTCTCACCTAAAATACAGTAGTAAAAAGATGACTTAGCATTAGCAAAAGCTTCTTTTCTCCACGAAACAAAATATGAGAAATTATATAAATACACAGCCTTGATTTGATACTCTTTGGCTGATTCTTGCAGCAAAGCTGCTTGTATAGGGGTATTGGTTATCCACAAACTTATTAGCAATAGACATGCAAACACAACATGCATCGAATTGCTTAGTTTGCCTGATAAGGCATTTCTTCCCATCAGGAGTTCTCCTTAAGAAACGATTAAAAAAATTAAATACTCAAATCACCTAGGGTTTTTTCAAAATCCCTTAAGCTGTGGCGTGTCATACCTAAATTAGCAGTGGCTCGATGTAATATCATGCAAATAAACAAACCATCATTAACCCCCACCAAAGGGCGTATAATATGGTATTGATCATCCATACAAATCAATGCATCTTCCACTTTTCCTCTTAAATCAAGGTCTTTTAACATTTTTCGTTTAGAACGAACAATTTCAACATAATGTTTCGCTACTTTATCTAGGTTAATTGAGCTATGGTTGTCTGTTGTGCCTAAAATATCTCCACTACGACAATCCACTAGACAAATACCCATAACACCAGCCAGCTTTGATAATGCTGACAAATCAACGCATCTATCATCATTCTTCTCATCTATTTGTTCCATATAATACAAACCTCTCATCGTTATTCATTACAGGTGTTTCATAACTACCAATGTCACGTCATCCTGAAGTGGCATATCGCCCATGTATTCATGTACATCTCGAATAATAGTATCCAAAATGTCAGTAGATTTGTGTTCCTGCCAGGTTTGTTGAGCAATGCGACATAGCCTGTCTAAACCATACTGCTGCCCTTCTTGATTACGAGCTTCAGTGACACCATCGGTATAGAGTATGACTCCATCTCCAGGTTCTAATTGTTTTTCAACTTCAGCAATGAACTCTTGAATGTCGTCTTGCAAACCCACCATAAAACCTAGATCAATGGTATCAATGCGTTCTACTTGACCATTCTTACGGAAAATCAATACTTCCTCATGTTGTCCCGTAATACTAATTTTGCCTTCATTGTATTCAAGAATTGAAAAAGTAAGGTTTTTATCTGTATTCATGCGTTGCACATTATCATGAATGGTTCTATTTAAAATATTGACAAAATCGTGTGATTGTCTAATATCCGATTTCAATAAGGTGCGTACAGCCGTTTGTACCATTAACATTAAGACACCACTTTCTAAACCATGTCCTGTCACATCTCCAATACCAACACGTAATCCTCCATCCGCCAGAGGAATAACATCATAATAGTCACCTCCCACTTCATCTGCGGGGTTCATATAGCCAGCTATATCAAGATTTGGGATATTTTTCAATTCTTCTGCACTAGGCAATACCATTTGCTGTAAACGTCGTGTCACGTCAAGTTCAGCACTCATGCGAAGATTATCAGCTTTTAATTGATCATTAAGAGAGGATATTTCTTGATTGGCATGCTCTAGCTCACGATCACGACGTTCAATATTATCCAGCATTTCATTGAAACCACCCACCAAGCTGCCCACTTCATCATCATATTTTTTCTCAGCCCGGACGCTATAAGTATTACTATTACTCACTGTTTGAATAATATGTAATAAGGTGTATAAAGGGGAAGTAATAACTCGTTGCAAACGAAGGGCGATAATAGTAGCAATGATACTAGCAAAAACAAGAATACCTAATGCAGTTAACACAGATAATCGAAAATGTTGATTTAGTTCTTTTAAGCTTGCGCGGATATGAACGGTGCCAATACGTTTATCTCTTACATTGATTGTAGAAAAAATATCAATAGCATCATAAGAGAAAAAGTAGCTATCTAAAACATAATGACTAGGATTTGAAATCTCTGCTTTATAATAATCTCTAATGTCATACTCATCAGAAGCTTCTTGTTCAAAATTTTCATTAAAATAACTGACGAAAAGATTATTATTTTCTCCCAATATATGGGTGAAAATCACTTTATCACTGGCTTCTAAAGCAGCCATGTTCTCTTGTGCTGTACTGGGATTATCAAATAGTAATCCCGCTATGCTATTTAATCCCACCAAGTTAGATAACATGGTTAGCTCTTTCAGCATATTATGACGATAGGTAATGAGGTGCATGCTCACCAATGCAGTAGATGTCAGCACTAGCACGAATATAGTAGTAAATAAAACGGCAACCCGAATTTTTTTACGAATGGATAAATTATTGAAATCAAAAAGTGTGGACATGATATTCCTTAAATATCTCTTCTCACATATTCTAAATGCCATCATTCATTAAATCATTGCCCAGCAATAGATTATCAATCCCGATAGCAATATGACAAAACGGTGACATGAAAAACCAGAGAAAATCGAATCACCTTTCATCATTATACATAAATTTTTTTTTAATTGACTATCAGATTCTTACGCCCAAAAAATAGATACTATCTCC
>JADGEH010000093.1 GCA_016744475.1 Thiotrichales bacterium
GAAGATGGGGAATCGAAGCGAAAATTCGCCATTTTGAGGCAGGATTTTCGGTTTTTTAAGGCGAATAGCGAGCTATTGAACGAAAAAAAGCGGAAAACCGGGCCAAAAGGGCGGGTTTGCAGCTGATTATCCCGTTTTCGTATAGGCTCTAAAAACCCTTTAACTCGCTCGCATAAACTTATTAGCCAAATACGTCTTGGGTGATGTTGTTATACCAACTGTCTGCATAGACGGCTTCGAGTTGGTGGTTGCCGTCTGATGGGGTTTGTCCGCCAGCTCCGGCTATTTGGGCGATTTGTTCGCCGTGATATTTGTAAATCATGGTGGTGGAGATGCCGTAATGGGGGTTGAGCAGGCTGTAGCAGGTGTTGACCCAGCTTGGGCCGTCAAATACGCGCTGGTTGAGCGCGGCAACGATGGCAGCGGCGCAGCTTTTGGCTTGTGAGTTGGCGGCAAAAGCGGATTTAGGCATGGGCGTGGCGAGGCTGGCATCGCCAATAACGTGAATATGGGGGATTTCGGTGGATTCCCAGCTGAGGGGATTGACGGGACACCAGCCGGTGACATCGGTGAGTTGTGTGTCGCGCACGATAAAACCCGCTTGTTGGGCGGGAATGATGTTGAGTACATCGCCTTTGTGTTCGCCGCTGTCGGTGATGACGCTACGTTGGGTCGGATTCACGCCTGTGACTTCTCCGCCTTGGTCGCCGCCTATGCGCTCAATCAGGGCGTTTTCCCGCCCGAAACCATAAAGCTTTTTCCAACCCTGAATAAATAGGTTTTGTTGCGCAAAATTGTCTTGTGCATCAAAGATGAGTAATTTGGATTTGGGTTTAAAGCGTTGTAAGTAATGGGCGATGAGACTGGCGCGTTCATAGGGGGCGGGGGGACAACCGTAAGGCATGGGGGGCACGGAGATGATGACTGTGCCGCCGTCTTCCATGTCGAGTAGTTGACCACGTAGTAGGCTAATTTGTGCCCCGCTTTTCCAAGCATGTGGCATGGTGTGTGTGGTTTGTGGGGTGTAGCCGTCAATGCTGTCCCAGCGTATTTCTACACCGGGTGCCAGTATGAGGCGCTCATAGGGCAATATTACGCCATTTTTTAAATGCACTTTTTTCTGTACGGGATCAATCTTGAGTGCAGTGCTTTGGACTAATTGGATGCCATGTTTTTCTTGTAATGTTTTGTAACCAAAGGTAATGGAGTGGAGACTACGCAAGCCGCCTAGTACCCAGTTATTAGCCGGCCCTGTGGTGTAGCTGAGTTGTTCTTCAATGAGGGTGACTTCTGTCGCTGGGTCTAAACGTTTGATATATTTTGCCGCTGTAGCTCCCGCAAAACCGCCGCCGATCACCACCACTTTTTTGCCTCGATAAGGGGCTTTGACAGGCTCTGTCACACAACCGCCTAGGCTTAAGGCTGTGGATGCGCTTAACAAAGTCAGAAAATGACGGCGTGATAAAGACATGTAAACCTCTCGTAATGCGTGTTTTTTAGGGGGGGATGGATAAAAATTAACCCGTTAGCAGCGGGATTTATTGCGGCTGTTTGAGTTGCGCAAAATAATCAGCTAAGGCTTGAATTTCTGTGGCGTTATAGGCTTTAGCAATGCGCGGCATAATGGTGCCGGGGCGCAGGTCGGCTTTATAATCATTCATCGCTTGTTGTACATATTTGCCGGGTAAGCCTTGAAGTGAGGGGGTAGCGCCTTGGCTACGTCCTTCTTCGCCATGACAGGTAAAACAGTTAAACGCAATAATTTCAATATTGGCGGTCTCTTCAGCAGTCACAAACCCGCTGAGGGCAGACAGTAAAAGCAATCCGCTAAATTTAACAAGCATAAATGGTTTTCCTAACAAGGGGTGGATTCGGTTCAAAATGAATATCTGCATTATTGTACTCAACTGGAACGGTTGGCGACATACCTTGTCTTGCTTGGATTCTTTGCACACGCTCCTCAACACACCGTCTATACGCTTAATTGTTTGTGACAATGGTTCTGATGATGATTCTTGGCGGCATTTATCGGTGTGGTTAGAGCAGCATCTGGATGCTGAGCAATATGCTATTTATGCCCATTCCCCTCCTGAGACGTTGATACCCACCACAGTCACTTTATTGCAAACCGGAAAAAATCTAGGTTTTGCAGGCGGTATGAATGTCGGATTACGACATGCCTTGGGTTATTTCGACTGTGATTATGTCTGGTTATTAAACAATGATTTGGAGGTGGATGCTCAAGCCTTATTAGCGCTACAGGCGTGCAGCCAAGCCCAGCCGCAATGGGGCATGATCGGTAGCACCATTATGGAGACAGACAATCGTCAAACGGTGCAATGTGCGGGGGGCTGTCGTTATTATCCGTGGTTGACGGTGTTTCGTAATAGGGGACAGGGCTTAACGCTGCCGCAGGCGTTAGCTTTGCCTGAGTGTCGTTTGGATTATGCCCAAGGTGCGGCGTTGTGGTTAAAAGTAGAGGCCATCAAAAACGTGGGTGTGCTCAATGAAGAGTATTTTTTATTTTATGAAGAGCTTGATTATGCCCAACGCCTGCGACGAGCGGGTTATGAGATAGGTTGGTGTCGCCATAGCCGAGTGTATCATCAAGGCAGTGCCACGATTGGTGCACATTCGCAAGATAGACCGCGTTTACAGCAGGCGCATTATTACGAAAATTTAAGTACGCTCAAATATTCTCGCAATTATTATCCTTACCGTTTGTGGCTCATTCTGCCCTTACGTTTGGGATTAAAAATGCTGGCATTACTACTGCGGCGACAGTTCTTTTTACTGCCCTTGCTATTTAAAGCCTACAAAGATTTTTTCACTGAAAACTGACGAAACAGGTATGACTATGCTCACGGCGATTGATGCCTTAGAACGCTTGCAGATTGGCAACCAACGTTTTGTATCCGGCGAGCGACAACAGGATGCTCTGCCCATCCAAGCACAACGCAACGAACTCATGACAGGGCAAAAGCCCTTTGCCGTCATTCTCGGTTGTTCTGATTCCAGGGTGCCGGTGGAAACGATTTTTGATCAAGGCTTAGGCAGTTTGTTCGTGATTCGCGTGGCGGGCAACATCGTCGCACCCTCGCAAATTGGCAGCGTAGAGTTTGCTGCGGAACATTTTGGCACACGCTTAGTCGTGGTGCTGGGGCATACGCATTGCGGTGCGGTAGAAGCCACGCTAGAAGAATTACAGCGCCCTAGTGAAAATCAATCCCGCAATCTGCGCTCTATCGTAGATCGCATTCGCCCCGCCGTGGCTGAACTCCTGCACACTGATTTAGCCAACAATAGCGAAGCGCTGATGTACCACGCGATTCGCGCCAATGTGCGTGTCGCCGCCAGTCATTTGCGGCATGGTTCAGACATTCTCGAACAATTAATTCGCACTGATAGTTTATTGATTGTGGGTGCTGAATACGCCTTAGACACAGGCGAGGTACATTTTTTTGATGGTGCGCCGACTTAGTAGATTAAGTGGGGATTTTGGCTCACTGCCATTCACTAAAGCCCAGTAGCATGGCAAATCGCTGATGTTATTCCCCCGCCTCGCAGGAGGGGGGCGAGGGGGGGATGGAGAGCTTCTTTCCTTCGATTTTTTTGTCAAGGAATGAATGCCTTTGCTCACCCCCCCCTCAATCCCCTCCTTCAAGGAGGGGAGGCTCAGCGCTTAAACTTCAAGTCTTTTTTCTTAACTTAATGGCAGTGGCTCTTAAGCCTGGGTCAGTCTATTAGTCAATCGCAAATTCAATGCGTTCATTCAGGGCTTCCAGGGCTTTTTGCGCACAAGCAGCGTCTTTCTCTCCACCGGGTGCTCCGCTGACACCGACAGCACCAATGTTATAACCACCAGACATAATTTTCAGACCGCCTTCCATCACAATTAAGCCATCAATGTGATTCAATTCCTGCTGAATATCGCTGCGTGCATCACGAAAGGCTCCACTATCTGTCCAAGACATCACGGTCATATTGGCTTTGCGTTCGGCAATCTCCAACGTAAAACGCGAGGCTAAATCATCACGCAAAGCCGCACGGGTAATACCGTGACGATCAACTACCACGGCACTAATATGAAAACCCTCTTTGCGACAGGCGGTGATGGTGCCTGAAGCGATGTCACGCGCTAATTCCATGCCGATGTTTTTACTTGAAATTACATCTTCAGCCTGAGCAGAAGCGGCTAACATCAATAAGCTAGAGATTAATAATTTTTGCATGAGAGTGTCCTTTAGAAGCTACTTTGAAAATACAAGAAATTGATTTAATTAAGTTTTTACAAACAACAACACCGCGTAAAGCGGTGTTGTTATTTGCGTGTGACTGATTTATAGGGAGCTATTACTGAATGACAGTAAAGCCGGGTGTAGCTGGTAAACGCGGCATGGTTTGCTCAGGGAATTCGCCCGTTAAAGCATTTAAAAAGGCCACCAGATCAGCCGCTTGTTCGGCGCTTAAATCTTTGCCTAACTGGGTTTTAGCCATCACTTTAACCGCTTCATCTAAATGACCGACAGCACCATTATGGAAATAAGGTGCGGTCAATGCGATGTTACGCAGTGTAGGCACACGAAAAGCGTGTTTATCGGCTTCATTTTTAGTCACTTCGTAGCGACCTAAATCAGCGCTGAATTGATATTTTTTATCATATTCAGTGTCTGGAAAAGTGGGGAATTTCATCAAGAAGGGCTGTCCCGTTTCCATTTTAGGCCCGCTGAAATTAGCCCCACTATGACACGCTGTACAGCCGACTTCTGCAAAGGTGTTCATGCCTTTGATTTGCTGTGCATTCATAGCCGATTTATCGCCTTTCACGTATTTATCATACGGAGAATTGGGGGTAATCAAAGTGCGTTCATAAGCAGCCACGGCTTTGGCAGCATTGTCTTCCGTCATAGCGTCTTTTGCATCAGGAAACGCGGCGGTAAACAAGGGCGCATAACCAGGAATGGCTTTAACACGCGCCATGGCGGCATCCAAATTTTCCATACCCATTTCAATAGGATTGGTGACAGGCCCTTTAGCTTGCTCTTCTAAAGTCGCAGCACGACCATCCCAAAATTGCACCGACTGAAACGCTGCGTTCCATACGGTAGGCGCACTACGTCCGCCACGTTGGTCATGAAAACCAATGGAATTAGGACGGTTATCATCCCCACCAGACATAACGTTGTGGCAAGAATTACAAGAGATATTGCCATCTTTAGAAAAACGGGGGTCCATAAATAAAGCTTGACCCAATACGACCTTGGCTTCGCTCATAGGATTATCGGCTGGAGAAGGCGCCGCTTCTGGTAAAGCTTCCCACTGTGCCGCTACGGATAAACTCACAGCCATCAGGCTGCTGACTAACAAGGTTCTTTTAAAATACATCGCTCTAACTCTCCAATAGTTTTAGAGCCTATACGAAGATGGGGAATCGAAGCGAAAATTCGCCATTTTGAGGCAGGTTTGCAGCCGATTATCCCGTTTTCGTATAGGCTCTTAGACAGGAAAAAATGAAGCCTCGGCTTCACACATTATTTTTGTGCCAAAATGAGTGGCAGCGCACATCATGCATAATTATGCACAGCAATACTAGAGCGGAACATTACGGTGATTTAAAAGCTTTGTTATTCACTGTAAAAACGCGGCTTGCCATACCCTCTCATGAGTGTGGAGCAGATTAAGCACAAGGTACCTGCCATCACCCTATCAAGAGTCGGTATCTGCAAGCCTTTAAAGTATCAACTGTCATTCTTTGGCTAATGTTTTTCACTACGGAGAACACAGAGAAACACCTTTAAAATACAACGCAGTGTCTTCCGTGTCGATGTGGTCAACCTTCATCCTAAAAGTTAAGTTTGATAAAGCACTAGGATTTTTCCTTAAGCCGTTTAAAACGGCTGAAAATGAGCCTTTGCATCACATTTTTTGTCCATTTGCAGGCTAAAAATATTTCAAACAGTCGTATTGTTTCATCATAAGTTTTCAGTCGTGCAGGAAAATCGCTATACTTGCGGCTTTTAAAACCGCAGCTTATGAATTTTGGAGACGCACTATGTTTCAAGGCAGCATTGTGGCGTTGGTCACGCCCATGCACGAAGATGGCAGCCTCGATGAGGCCGCTTTGCGCAGTTTGATTGAGCATCATATTGCACAGCAAACAGACGCACTGGTCATTGTTGGTACTACAGGCGAGTCTGCCACGTTAGATCACAAGGCGCATTGCAAGGTCATCGAGCTTTCTGTCGAGCAAGCTAAGGGGCGTATTCCGGTGATTGCAGGCACGGGGGCGAACTCGACCCGTGAGGCGATTGAGTTGTCTGAGTGTGCTAAACAAGCAGGGGCTGTCGCGCATTTAAGTGTGACACCTTATTACAATAAACCGACTCAAGAGGGTTTGTTTGCACACTTTAAAGCCATTGCCGAGCAGGTTGATTTGCCGATGATTCTTTATAACGTGCCGGGTCGGACGGGGTGTGATTTATTACCTGCGACAGTGGCGCGTTTGGCGAAAATCGACAACATTATTGGTTTAAAAGATGCCACGGGCGATTTGGGTCGTGTACGCATCCATCGCCGTTTGTGCGGTGCTGAGTTTGATTTGTTCAGCGGTAATGATGATACGGCATTGGATTCCATTCTGTTGGGAGGCAACGGGGTGATTTCAGTGACGGCAAATGTGGCTCCACAAGCGATGCACGATGTATGTCGTCTCGGTTTGCAGGGCGAGCGTCAAGCCGCAGAAGGCATTGATGCGCGATTGCAGGGATTGCATCAGCATTTATTTATTGAGCCTAATCCCATCCCCGTTAAATGGGCCGTACATGCGCAAGGTTTAATACCTGTGGGTATTCGTTTACCGCTGACGTGGTTGACAGAAGAACACCAAGCTACGGTACGCGCAGCCATGCAGCAAGCAGGAGTGCTTTAATGAGATACCCGCGTTTATTTAAGCAGGTCAGTATTATTTGTTTAGCGACGAGTGTGAGTGCTTGTAGCTTTTTGGATAAACATGACCGCCGTTCGGAATACCGTAAAAGTGCCACTTTGCCTGCGCTGGAAATTCCACCAGAACTGGATGCCGCGCTGGAAAATGACATGATGATTCCTGGCGGCACTGCGACGACGTATTCTGACTATAACCGTAATCGTGCTGAAGGACGGCCTGGTGCTAAAACTGATCCTGCGATCATGCCGCAACCGATGGGCATGACGATTCAGCGCGATGGTCAGCAACGCTGGCTGGTGATTGATAAGCCGGTTGATCGGCTGTGGGATAAAGTGCGCGATTTTTGGTTAGAAAGTGGCTTTTTGTTAAACCGTGAAGATCAAAAATTGGGCATTGTGGAAACTCAGTGGACAGAAAACCGAGGGGATATTCCTCAAGACATCGTGCGCCGTACTTTGGGCAAGGTGGCTGATTTTCTTTGGGCGGCTTCGACTCGTGATAAATTCCGCACCCGTTTAGAGCGCAACAGTGATGGTAGTCGCACAGAAGTGTTTGTAACGCATCGTGGCGCTGAACAAGTCTCGCAGGGAGAGGAATTTGTCTGGCAGTTTCGCCCTAATGATCCTGAGTTAGAAGCAGAAATGCTGACGCGCTTAATGGTGTATTTAGGTTTGAGCGAAAAACAAGCTGAACTGGAAGTCGCACAAGCACAGAATAAACCTGTGATAGGCGTTGAAAAACAAGGGGATGCTTTGTTGTTGGCGGAGAATTTCCCACGCGCTTGGCGACGTACAGGTTTAGTCTTGGATCGCAACGGTTTTACGGTAGAAGATCGTAACCGCGATGAAGGCATTTATTTTGTGCGCTTTGTGCCTGATGATGCGTCAGACGATGAGAAAGGCTTTTTGGATAAATTGGCTTTTTGGCGTTCATCTGAACCCGAAAGTCGAGAATTTCAAATTAAATTGACTGAAATCGACGCGCAAACTCGTATCAATATCTTGAACAAAGACGGGCAACCCGCTGAAGCTAATACCACTGAGCAGTTGCTAAAAGTGTTGTTGGAAAAATTGCGCTAATCCCTGAAATGACAGTCTACGGCTCCCCATGCCAGTAGGCTGTCATTTATCCGTTTATGACACAGTGCTGACCACTATTAACCTCCAGAACGTTTTATGAACTCTAGTTTAGATGCTGAAATCATCATTGTTGGTGGCGGCTTGGTCGGCTTGACCTTGGCGGCAGCATTGTTGCGTGCCGGATTAAGCGTCATTGTGTTAGAAAGCAGCGATGCGCCTTTGCCTTCCCCTGTTGCCCCTGATGCAACGCAGTTTGATCAACGTGTATTTGCGATTAATCGTGCCTCAGAAAATATTTTCCGAGCGTTAGGTCAAGGCTGTGAGAGCGCATGGACAGTGATGCAAGAGCAGCGCATCAGTCCTTATCACAATATGCAGGTATGGGAAAAACAAGGCTCGATTGAGTTTTGCTGCGCCGATATTTTTGAAGAAAACCTAGGACATATCATTGAGCAGCAGGTGATGTTGGTAGCGCTACAACGGATTGTGCAGAGCTATGACACAGTGCAGATATTACGTCCAGCACAATGGCAAAGTTTCACCACTCACGAACAACACATCCAAGTCGATTTACAAGACGGACGCAGCCTCAAAGCCGCTGTCTTAATCGGTGCGGATGGAGCGCATTCAAAAGTGCGTGAACAAGCGGGTATTCAATGGGATAGCCAACCTTACGGACATCACGCTTTAGTCGCCACCGTGCGCACTGAATTACCTCACGCTAAAACCGCTTGGCAACGTTTTTTGCCCACAGGGCCGTTGGCTTTTTTGCCTTTAAGCGAACCACACACCTCTTCAATTGTGTGGAGCACCCCACCTGAACACGCGAAAGCCTTGTTAAATATGTCACCTGCCGAGTTCGCGGACAGCTTACAAAAAGCCTTTGATAGCAAGCTTGGTGTGATAGAAGCGACGCACTCACGCGGTGTTTTTCCTTTAGTACGCCGTCATGCTAAGCAGTATGTGCTGCCGCGTTTGGCGTTGGTAGGGGATGCTTTGCGGACGATTCACCCATTAGCGGGACAAGGCGTGAACATGGGCTTGCTGGATGCGGCGGCTTTGGCTGACGTATTGATAAAAGCCCATGCACAACATCATGACGTGGGCAGTTATTGGACATTGCGCGGTTATGAACGTTGGCGTAAAGGTCATAATCTCTTAATGCTAAATTCAATGGATGCCTTCAAACATTTGTTTAGCAATGATATTCTCCCTTTACGTGTGGCGCGAAATTTAAGTTTAAATGTGGCAAACAAAGCCCCTTGGTTTAAGCAACACATGATTTTGCAAGCAATGGGCGTAAAAGGAGGAGATTTACCCTCTTTGGCACGCTGGACACTGAATGAGGTGTCGGTATGAACCCCTTCGCGGCATTAAAAAACCTCTTCTTGCCTTGTCCTATACAACGCACGCCAGCACAACAGCACAGCATTGATGTGCATACCGCAGAGCTCAAGTTGTATCACTTTCCCGTTTGCCCGTATTGTCTGAAAGTTCGCTGGCACATCCGAAAACTGGGTCTTAACATTGAGTTACGCAATGCCCAACAAGCCGAGCATCAACAGCCTTTACGTCAAGAAGGCGGGATGGAACAAGTGCCTTGTTTGCGCATTCATCATCCTGATGCGCCTACTGAGTGGTTATATGAATCGGATGCCATTATTCATTATTTGCAACAACGGTTCAGCGCCTAGGTCTCCTTTCAACATGCAAACCCCTCAACAGCGACTAGCCACACGATGGCACTGGGCATCACAGCGACACGAGACAGACTCATATACTCTGCTCAATTTTTTCGCGCCTATAGCCCCTGGTCTTGCTCCCCCTCTTTGTTCATCCCATCACGCTTGCGAAATCGTTTAATTCATGGCTGCTTCCCAATTTTCTTATCAAGCCTGTGATGTGCAGGGCAAAATGCACAATGGACAGCTCGGTGCTGAATCCGAGCAAGAAGTGGTGGCGATGCTGCAAGCTCGAAACCTGGTTCCGGTCAAAATTGCACTCGCCACCACTACACAAGAAGGCTTTCATCGTCAAAAAGTCAGCACCGGTGATGTGATTGATTTCACCACAGGTTTATGCACCTTGGTTGAAGCCCACGTACCGTTGGATAAAGCCTTGGGATTGTTGGAAGGGATTACCGAAAAACCCGCCACCCGCTCGCTGATTGTTGAATTACGCCGTGAAGTGAAAGAAGGCCGCACGTTGGCGGATGCGCTACAAGACCATCCCACTGTTTTTTCACGAATGTACATCAACATGGTTCATGCGGGTGAAGAAGGTGGCATTTTAGATAAACTCTTGCCGCGTTTGGCTAAATTTATGGAAGAAGCCGACGAAGCCCGTCGTACCGTGATTTCCGCCTTGATTTATCCGATGATTTTGCTGGTGGTGGGCGTGCTCAGCGTGGTGGCGCTGTTGGTCTTTGTGGTGCCACAATTCGCCTCTTTATTTGAAGACATGGGTGCTGCCATTCCCCCCTCAGCGGCTTTATTACTCAGTTTAAGTAGCTGGTTGCAAAGCTATGGTTGGACACTGATGTTCCTGCCCTTTTTGCTGGGTTATCTGTGGAGAGAAATGAGCGCAACGGATGAACGACGGCTCAAGCGCGATGCTTTTTTGTTGAAAGTGCCACTATTAGGCTCATTGATGCTTGAAGCAGAAACTTCACGTTTTTGTCGCACCTTGGGTTCATTATTAGGGGCTGGCATTCCTTTATTAAAAGCCTTGCATATCGCCCGTGGCGTGATGGAAAACAAATTACTGGCTAATGACTTAGAAGAAGTTGAAGAAACCGTGCGCAGCGGTGTGAGTTTAGGTAAAGCGCTGGCTAATAATGGACATTTTCCCATTCTGTTACCTCAACTCATTGTGGTCGGTGAAGAATCGGGACGCACGGGACTCATCCTCGACAAATTAGCCGAATCTTTTGATGAGCAAGTGCGCCAACGGACTCGACGCATGGTTGCCCTAGTTGAACCCCTATTAATTTTAGGCTTAGGCGGTGTTGTGGGAGCGGTGGTGATTATTATGCTGTCAGCTATTTTCAGCTTAAATGATGTGAGGATGTGATGCAGACCACTATTTACCTTCCTAGGATGGCTCCCCAAGAATCGCCCCATAGACAGAAAAAATACTTTAGTAAGAACCACTTAAATGGAGTTACGAATTCAATGAGAAGTATCTATTTTTTAATATTTTGCGGTCTATTAAGCGCTTGTGCCACGCCTCCCGAACAGCGTTCTACGCCTAAAACTGCCTCAGAACTGGCGGCTACGCAATTACCTGGCACGGCTCAGCAAGTCCGCGAAATGCCGATGATTGCCAGTTTGCCTCAACCTGAATCCGCGCCTCCCTCTCCTGACATCAATAATGCAGGCAGCCTCCCCCCCATTGCTTCACACACTGCCAAACCTAAACCGCTGCCCGCTAATGTTCAAAAAGGCCCTGTGTCACTCGATTTTGAGCAAGTGCCTTTGCGCGAAGTGCTACAAATGGTGGCGGATACTTTAGGTTTAACGGTGCTGATTGATCCGGCTATTGGCGATAAAGTGACGATTCGCACCGCACCCGGAAAACCATTGAGCTTTGATGATTTATGGCCTTTATTACAATTATTGTTAAAAGAAAATGACATTGCGATGGAACAACGCGGCAATGTCTATCATTTGAAAAAACAACCGGGCAGTTCATTGCCACTAGAAATTGGTCAAGCCTCTTCACGTTTAACTCAAAGCAATGCGCCAGAAGTCTTACAAATCACACCACTGCGTTATATTACCGTGGAGTCTGCGCTGACCACCTTAAAACCCATGATTGAACCTGAAGGGAAAATCATTTCTCTGCCGACCTTAAATCTGTTGGGGATTATTACCACGCCGCCTAAATTACAACGTATCAATGGCTTGCTCAATTTAGTCGATGCTGATCCTTTTGTGCATCGTGGGATTCGTTTATTCCGTTTGCTCAATGTCAAAGCGGCTGATGCTAAAACTGATTTAGATAAAATTTTGCAAGCGATTGAAGGTAAAACCCCGTCTTATGAAATTATTGATTTGGAACGCATCAACGGTTTATTAGTGGTAGCACCTCCCAAACGAGGATTTAATGAAATCGAACGTTGGATAGCTATTGTTGATGAAGAAAATGAAGCGGGAGGGGAGCAAGTCTTTATTTACCGTGTACGTAACCTAAAAGCCTCAGAACTCGCCGCTACTTTAATGGATGTGTTTCAAACGGATGATGAAAAAGAATTGCGCACGCGCAAATCTGAGCAAGAAAAAGCCAAAGAAAAAAATAAAACGCCAGAAAAAGAGACTACTGCCCAACCTGACTTGACTAAACCTGCGGCAACATCTGCTAATTCAGCCATGCCTACTACAGTGTCTGCTGAACTCACGGTTAATATTGTGGCCGATGAAGCCACTAACAGCCTGTTAGTCCGCGCCACGCCTAAAGACTATCGTCAATTATTGGGTACGATTGCCTTGTTAGATACCGTACCTAAAGAAGTCATGATCAATGTTGTGATTGCAGAGGTGGCTTTAACGGATCAAAATCGATTTGGTATTGATTGGAGCCGTTTGTTTGGTACGACTAATCGCACCTATATCGGCAATAATCTAGCCGTCCCTTCTAGCGGTATTGTGGATGCCAGTGGCAATATTTCAATTGGTGATAATGGCTTAGTTTTAGGTTATGTAGGGGATAAAGTCAGTGCTGTATTGAATACCTTAAGTTCTAATGGCAATGTTGAACTCTTATCTCGTCCTTCATTATTAGTGCGCAATAATCAAGAAGCTTCTATCAGCGTTGGTTCAGATGAACCAACGATTACACGCATCAACCAAACTAATACTTCAACCGTGAATAATCTAACCACTTCAAATGAAGTGCAATATCGAAAAACTGGGATTATTTTAAAGGTGAAACCTCAAATTAATGAAGATGGCGTGATTAATTTAGAAATTCGCCAAGAAGTCTCTTCATTAGGTACAGGAGATCGCATTGAAAACTTACCTTCTTTCAGTGAGCGTGTAGTAGAAACTTCATTAGTTGCTAAAGATGGTAATGCCATTGTGATGGGAGGATTGATTCAAACCGAATGGAAAAATGATTTCCAAGGGGTGCCTGGATTACAAGATATTCCTTTAGCAGGGCGCTTATTTCAAAGTGAAGAGATAAAGAAAACCCGCACTGAGTTAGTCATTATTATTGTGCCGCAAATTATTCATCCAGAAGCGGATAACAGTAGTTATGTGCGTCTATTTCGTGATCGGATGAAACACGTCAAACGTCTCATGGAAAATGATGATAGCCCGGTGGTGTTTTCTCAGGACAAATTGTATTTACAACCCCCAGCTAAGGCACAGATACAACCAGGGGAACAACAGCCTTAATAGGCTCTAAACCTACGCATTAAAATCTATCTATTTTAGTTTTCATATAAAATGATGAGAACCAGAGATTAACCGTTTATTAGGAGAACTGTGTGCCCATGATTAACAGGCTATTTACAATCATTCCACTGTGTTGTTTGACGTTGATAGCACCTCTCCTATCTGCGGCGGAATACACCAATAGCGCACCCCTGTGTCGTGGTTTAGAGTCTAATATGCCTAAACCCCCCACTACTTTACAAGATGATGTTGCGCATCCTAATACCCACACCGTGTATTTAAGCGCAAAACAACTGACTGTATTGAATGTGCCTAACTTCATGGAAGAAACAGAAAAAGAGCCTAATCTCAATCAGATTTATCAATTTACTGGGAATGTATTTCTACAACGTGGGCAGCAGATGATTAAAGCGCAAAATCTGCAATACAAAAAAATGGATGCTCAAGTAGAAGCCAAAGGCGATGTGACCTTGTGGGACGACACGATGATTGCCCGCAGCCCAGAAGTGATTCTCACAAAACAACACACGGGCACCGCAAAAGATGCCCGTTATTGGTTACTTGCGCGTCCAGGTCATGGTTCTGCCGAGCAAATCACACAGCACAATCCTCAATACATAGAATTAGAAGAAACACGCTATACCACTTGCTTTGGGGATAAACCTGCATGGCAATTGCGCAGTCGTAAAACTGAATTAGATTTGCAAGAAGACATTGGCACCGCCCGCGATGTTAAATTATACCTAGGACAATGGCCGGTGTTTTACACCCCCTACATCACTTTTCCTTTAAGTGATAAGCGCAAATCCGGCTTTCTTTCTCCTTCCTTTGGTTATTCTAAAGAGCACGGTGCAGAAATCAGCACGCCTTATTATTGGAATATTGCGCCCCATTACGATGCCACGATTTCACCCATGTTAATGACTCGCCGGGGTTTGCGTCTTAATACAGAAGCACGCTATTTAACCGAGCATTCTCAAGGTGTATGGGAAGGGGCTTATTTAGCCAATGATCGTGAATTTGATGATGAAAAACGTTATCAAATAAAAATAGAGCATCTCACTCAGTTCACACCTCGCTTGAATGCGATGTTGGCGTATAACGAAGTGTCGGATAATAAATACTTTATCGACTTTGGTAATACCTTAGAAACTAACAGCACCACCCATTTAGAACGCCATGTCGGGTTCAACTACTTAGGTTCCTGGTATTTGCTACAAGGGCAATTACAAAATTATCAAACTTTGGTGAAAGGCGCTGGGGCGCGTCCCTATGCGCGTTTACCGCAATTGACTTGGCAAACATTGATTCCTGAACAAAACAAACATTGGCATTGGAAGGCAGCCGCAGAATATACCTATTTTGATCGCAATATCTTGCCTGAAGATTTAACTGCGAGTATCGATCAACGCACGGGACATCGCGCTCATACCAGCCTTAACTTCAGTCTACCGTGGCGACAATCCTGGGGCTTTTTCAAGCCAAAACTAACGGGCTATTTCACCCAATACGCATTAAATAACACCGATGATACGCAAGACAGCCGCCACAGCCGTACTCTGTATAGCTTAAGTGCCGACAGTGGTTTATTACTGGATCGCAACTTTGCTCAAGGCAAAATGCTGCAAACCTTAGAACCGCGTTTGTTTTATCTTCACATTCCCTATAAGGATCAAAGTGATATTCCCATTTTTGATAGCGCTGAATATGACTTTTCTTTCTCACAAATGTTTCGTGAAAATCGCTTTGTCGGTAATGACCGTATAGGGGATGAAAATCGTGTCGCTGTGGCTCTCACTTCGCGCTTTTTAAACACCCAAGACGGCGAAGAATATTTACGAGTCAGTCTTGGACAGACTTATCATTTCAAAGACCGTCGCGTCACTTTAAACACCGTAGATAGCAGTAATAGCTCCGACATCATTACCGAAGTGGCGGCGCGTATTGCCAAAGATTTAACCGCTGCTCAAACACTGCAATGGGATTCAGATGATCGTACTTTAGTGCGTAGCAGTACCCGCCTGCGCTATCATAATTTAGGCGCGGGACAAATCATTAATCTCGCCTACCGCTCACGAAATAATGTTGATACTAGCTCACAAGACATAGAACAAGCTGATGTGTCCTGGTACTGGCCTTTAAATAAGCATTGGAGCACCATCGGGCGCTGGAACTATTCACTAGAACATGGCAAAAACCTAGAAACCTTTGCAGGATTTGAATACAACAGTTGTTGCTGGGCTGTACGCTTAATTGGACGGCGTTATTTTCGTAATTTTGAAGGCGATTATGCCACGGGTGCTTTCTTGCAAGTGGAATTAAAAGGACTTGCAGGTTTGGGACGTAATACCAGCAATTTCTTAAATGAATCCATTGCAGGTTTTGAAGAACGACTGGATGCGTATTAACCCAGGTAGAGAATAAAAACTTCTTTTTAACATTAGTGTCTCTTTATAAAGAAAAGCCATTTCATGGCATACACATTCATAAGGTAATTGGATAATGAAAAAACACCTCTGGACTTTAATCATCAGTGTACTGGCTTGCATTCAACCCCTTCAAGCCGAAGACCTAGATCGCATCGTCGCCGTTGTCAATGATGATGTCATCACACTGACCGCTTTGAGAAATGAAGGACGTTTAGTGGTAGAAGACTTACGTCGCCGCAATACTCGCTTACCTTCCAGTGACGTGTTACTGCGCCAAGTGCTAGAGCGCATGATTATGGACAAACTACAATTACAAATGGCAGAAAAAACCAGCATTAAAGTGGATGACAACACGCTCAATAACACCCTGCGTCAGATGGCGGCACGCAATAATTTAAGCCTGGCTGATTTACGTGATGATATTGAACGGGGGGGAGAATCCTTTGCGCGTTTCCGTGAAGATGTGCGTCAACAAATTCAAATTAAACGTTTGCATCAACGTTACGTGAATAACAAAGTCAATATTACCGAGCGTGAAATTGATAACTTCCTAGCAAACCAAGCGCGTCAAGGTGAAATTCGTAAGGAATATCATTTATTACACATCCTTATTGCTGTGCCTGAAGCTGCTTCACCAGAAATCATTGCAGAGAAAAAAGCCCGCGCTGAAAATATACAAAAACAACTCAGTGGGGGCGCAGACTTTAAAGAAACCGCCGTCGCTTATTCCGACAGTCGCTTAGCACTCGAAGGCGGCGACTTAGGCTGGCGTGTTAGCGGAGAGATGCCGACACTCTTTGCCGAGATCGCTCCTCAGCTCAATATCGGTGAAACCAGCGCTTTGTTGCGCAATGCCAGCGGTTTTCATCTGGTCAAATTGGAAAATAAACGCGATGGTGAGCAAAGTATTATCACGCAAACCCAATGTCGTCATATCTTATTAAAAACCAATGAATTAGTCTCAGATAGCATGGCTGAACGACGCTTGTGGCAACTTAAAGAACGGATTGACAGCGGACAAGATTTTGCCGCCTTGGCTAAAGCCCATTCTGACGATACTGGGACTGCACGCGCAGGAGGTGATTTAGGTTGGGTGAGTCCTGACTCAATGGTGCCAGAATTTGAAGAAGTCATGCTAGACATGGCTCCACAGCAACTTAGCGCACCGTTCAAATCCCGTTATGGCTGGCATATCTTGCAGGTACAAGACCGTCGTAAACACGACAACACCGACCAAGCTCGCCGCAGCAAAGCCAATCGCCTATTACGTCAACGTAAAATTGAAGAAGAACTACAAACCTGGCTACGCCAATTGCGCGATGAAGCCTATGTAGAATACCGCGTGACGGACAAATCCTAAAAGGTTGATAGATAAACTCTGTTATACTTTGGGCGGTTTAATTTTGAATAAACGGGGGAGTGTAGGTAGGCATCGCAGCGAAAAGAAGCGGTTTCATGTCCACTTTTTTGTAGTTGATGCCCATCCATAGCACCCCGTCTAATGTTGCAAATACCCTATTTTTCCGCTGACGTTTGAGACAACGCAACACACATAAAGTTCTATTATTCTGTTCAAAATGACACCGCTCAAAATATAAACCAGCGCCTTTTTCTTCGTACACTCTGACACCTATGCCTCAAACCACAGACAAAAAGCAAATGGACTTTGCCGATGTGCAAGCCCTGATCAAGCATGATATGGATGCAGTCAATCTATTGATTCATCAACGTCTGCATTCTGATGTTGTTCTCATCAATCAACTGAGTCATTACATCGTCAACAGCGGCGGTAAACGCCTGCGCCCCTTGCTATTACTACTCAGTGCCCGCGCTTTTGGTTACAAAGACAAACATCATGTTTTACTTGCGGCTGTGATTGAATTCATTCACACCGCCACGCTGTTGCACGATGACGTTGTGGATGCTTCAGAATTACGACGTGGACAACAAACCGCCAACAGCCTATGGGGTAATGAAGCCAGCGTCCTCGTCGGTGATTTCCTTTACTCACGTTCATTTCAAATGATGGTAGAAGTGCAAAACATGCGCGTGATGGAGATTTTATCTGAAGCCACCAACATCATTGCGGAAGGTGAAGTATTACAACTACTCAATTGCCACGAACCCGATACTTCCGAAGAACAATACCTCGAAGTGATTCGCTATAAAACCGCCAAGCTGTTTGAAGCCGCTTCACAATTAGGCGCGGTGCTCTGCCAACGTCCCGCCGCCGAAGAACAAGCCATGCGCGACTACGGCAAACATCTCGGCACCGCTTTTCAACTGATTGACGACGTGCTCGACTACAGCTCAGACAGCGACACCATCGGGAAAAACATTGGCGATGACCTCGCCGAAGGCAAACCCACCCTCCCCTTAATTTATGCCCTCAAACACGGCAACGAAGCGCAGAAAAAGGTGGTATTTGACGCGATTAAAAATGGTGGTAAAGACAATATAGAACCTGTCATAGCCGCTATCCACAATACCGGAGCGCTCGATTACACCGTACAAACCGCCCGCCAGGAAATCGACAAAGCCGTGCAAGCGCTTGAAATCCTAGCCCCTTCTATCTATACTGACGCTCTTTTCGCGCTGGCACATTTCTCTGTCAGCCGCACCTACTAATCATCATATCTGCACCACGGGGTGTAGCTCAGCTTGGTAGAGCACTAGCTTCGGGAGTTAGTGGTCGGAGGTTCAAATCCTCTCACCCCGACCAATCAAAACAATGGTTTATTCATTCTTAGATAAAGCCTGTTAAGTCTGGCGTAAAGTTTTCGTCAAGTTCATCGGGCGCTTCATCTTGTTCTTGATGCTTACCAGTAAACGAAATCTTTTCCATAATACGTGGTGTCTCGCATCGTTTAAGAGGTGTTCACGGACATCCTTGTCCTTAGAACTTATTAAGTGGGCGCGAGACGCTATTCTGGTGCCCCGACACGTCCGGTATCACCCAGTCACCTTCGCACTCCGCTGCTACGGTACTGCCTTCCCCCATGACTATACGGCCAATACATTGTGTCTTGGCAACACCCGCGATGCGAACCAAAACCTTTCGCATCGCTGGCGCCACCGTCCAAAATGATGCCTTGTCGCGGGCTACTCGACCCCGGCTGCGCCTCTCCCTGTCTCGCAGCGTGCGCATGAGCTTTATATTGTTGGATAAATGTACATAACAGCTAGTGTTGTAGCAATTTTTATGTGACGGGTTATCCTTCTTTAATTATGGGTCAAAAAGAGGAGAGTCACCATGTCTAAATTCTACCGGGTAACTTTAA
>JADGEH010000094.1 GCA_016744475.1 Thiotrichales bacterium
CCTCGGTATCATTCATGCTGCTGATGCGCCGATAGCGGCTTATGCCATCCTAGAAAAATTACAACAAGGTGCGAAAGCCCCGCAAACCGTGTACCGCGCATTGGATTATTTGATAGCGCATGGTTTGGTACATAAGCTGGAATCACTTAACGCTTATGTGGCTTGCCAACAGGAAGCCAATACCTGTGCTCATGCGGCGGCTTTTATCATTTGCCGCCAGTGCCAGAGCGTGCATGAATTAAAAGATTTATCTCAATTACAAAGTATCTTAGAGGCTTACGGGCAAGCCACAGGTTTCAGTGATTTGCACACCATGCTAGAAATTCGCGGCTTGTGTAATGTGTGCCGTGATCAATCCAGCCATTAGAGCCTATACGAAAACGGGATCATCGGCTGCAAATCCGCCCTTTTGGTCAGGTTTTCCGCTTTTTTTCGTTACACGCCCGCTATTCGCCTTAAAAAACCGAAAAACCTGCCTCAAAATAGCGCATTTTCGCTTCGATTCCCCATCTTCGTATAGGCTCTTAATCGCCAAGGTGATGAAAACAGTCTTTATTGCAGAGTCAATAATGTTATGTTATAACATCAGTTTTTCTCCTGCGTTGGAGAATGCCACCTCAATAAGTGGGCACTAAAAGCCCCGAAACCCTCACTCAAATCACTGATGCAAAAGCTTTCAACTTTATTGTATTTAGCCTGGAAAAGTGTTCTAAATCGTCGCCTTGCGGCTTTACTCACGGTGTTGTCAATAGCCTGTAGCGTGACTTTGCTACTGGGCGTTGAACGCATCAGTCAGACCGCACGTTCCAGTTTTATCAGCACCGTAGCGGGTACGGATTTAATCGTCGGAGCACGTAGCGGACAAATACAGTTGCTACTGTATTCGGTGTTTCGCTTGGGCGATGCCACGAATAATATTGATTGGCAAAGCTATCAGAAGATCGCTAAACACCCTGAAATCACTTGGACTATTCCTATTTCTTTGGGTGATTCGCATCGTGGTTATCGCGTCATGGGCACCACGCAAGATTATTTTGAGCACTTTCGCTATGGCAGTGAGCAGCACTTGCAATTAGCGCAGGGGCAACGGTTTAGCGGTTTATTTGATGTTGTGTTGGGTGCTGAAGTGGCTCAAAAACTAGGCTATGGTTTGGGTCAGCAAATCGTGATTGCACATGGCAGCAGTACCGTCAATACCTTTGTGCATGATGACAAGCCTTTCCAGGTCGTAGGGATTTTGCAGCGCACTGGTACGCCAGTTGATCGAACCTTACATATGAGCTTGCAAGGCATTGAAGCCATTCATGTCGATTGGCAAAACGGTGCGCCCCCTCGTGCTGAAGACAGTCTATCCAGCACACAAGTCAGTCAGATGGATTTAACCCCAAAAACCATCACCGCTTTCCTGGTGGGATTGAAATCCAAACTGGGTATTTTTTCTGTACAACGTGAAGTGAATAATTATCGCGGTGAACCTTTGCTCGCTATTTTACCGGGCGTGGCTTTGCAGCAGCTTTGGCAACTGATCGGCATTGCTGATTTAGCCTTGCGGGTCATTTCTAGTTTTGTCGTGCTCGTGGGTTTGCTCGGTATGTTGACAGTGATTCTCACCAGCCTTAATGAACGTCGTCGAGAAATGGCTATTCTGCGTTCTGTGGGGGCAAGTCCTTGGCACATCTTTGGGTTGTTACAACTAGAGGCTTTGCTACTGGCCTTATTCGGTTGTGTGTTGGGAGTTATTTTTCTCTATGTATTGCTATGGCTCGCAGCGCCATTATTGGCTCAGCATTTAGGATTGTGGCTGGTCTTCACAGGACTATCGCACTATGACTGGATCGTACTGATGGGGATCGCATTGGCTGCGTTGTTGATCGGAATACTACCCGCGTGGCGGGCTTATCATCATGCCTTGAGCGACGGATTAACGATTCGTTTGTAAATCAGCTTTCTCTCCTGTGAAGCAGAAACATCAAATCAAGTGAAGGTTCTCTCCAATACCATGTCCCAAAAAATGAAATATCGCGTCAATGCTAAAGGCCAAGTGGAACAAGTATCGGCACCCGCCTCCTGGCTTTTGGTGCTTATGACTTTATTGTTTAGCAGCCTTATTGGGGCTGCGGTTTATCTGTGGCAACAACAACAGCCCAAACACGCACTTCCCCCAGAAAATGCCGCACAGATGCACATCCCTGAGCTGGACTGGGAACAACTCATGCTGCTGGACTATGAGACGGGCAAAGTCCCGGCCGAACTTCAACAATGGCTGGGACAACGGGTCAAAATATCGGGTTTTATTGTCCCGCTGGATGCACAAGACATGGCTCTCACAGAATTTCTCCTCGTTCCGGTGTATGGCATGTGTATCCATGTTCCTCCACCGCCGCCGAATATGATGATACATGTCAAGCCAGAAAAAGGACTAGAAGCGGGTTACTGGATAGCCGATGGCGTGTGGCTGGAAGGTGAATTGAAAGTGCAAAAAGTGGACAGTGACTATGGTGCCGCAGGCTTTGTCATGCAATCCCCTCAAATTTACCCAGTAACATTTGAAAATGGATCAACATCACTAGAAACAAGCCAAGACCGCTTCAGTACACAAGAAAACCTCGCTTATGGCACACATCCGCGCCAAGTGCTTGATATTTGGTATTATCCTGATGCCTTTGAAACAACCTCTTTAATCCTCTTTATTCATGGCGGCGGATTCAATTCAGGGGATAAAAGCCATCTTGATCCAGCACTACGGCGCTTATTTTTAGATGCAGGCATCGCAGTGGCGAGCCTTAATTATCGTTATACCCAAGAGGCTCCCTATCCTGCACCGATGCATGATGCGGCACGCGCCATACAGTTTTTACGCGAGCAGGCCGCAGCCTTTAACCTCAATAAAACCCGTTTTGGGGCATTAGGCGTTGAAATGGGCGGTGGCATCGCTTTGTGGCTGGGTTTACATGACGATTTACGCGATGCTGATAGCTCTGATGCCGTATTACAAGAATCCTCTCGTTTGCAGGCTGTTGCAGGTTTATCGGCACCCACCAGCTATGATGTCCGCCTACACCAACGCTTGTTGAATACCACCGCCGTGTATCCTCCATTATTAGATTTATTTGGCATTTCTGATGTAAAAAAAATACATCAGCCCGAATACTTTGCTTTATATGAAGAAGCCTCGCCTGTCACGCATGTTTCTATTGATGATCCCGATGTTTTTTTGTATTACCCCCGTCAGCAAGCACTTAAACAAAATCCACGCAGCGATATTTATATCAGCCATGTTCGTTTTGGTGAATATTTAAAACAAAAAATGCAAGCTATTGGACGTTCTTATGCGGTGCATATAATGGGGCGTGATGATGAGCAAAAAAACCAAGATTTAAATGAAGCCTTACTCATGTTTTTCTTACAGAACTTTGATAACCCCAGTTCAACACCTTTGTTGTGAGTATATTTCGACCATTCAGATATATATTCAAACATTGATGGGTTGTATAAGCATCATTTCTCTCTAATTCACTTCAGGATATTAATAATGAAATCTACCTTTTTAGCCAGCTTAGTTGTTTTCGCCTTACCTTTAACGGTTCATGCCGGCGATGAACATCATTATAAACAACATGCAGCTCATGAACATGGTACGGCACAATTAAACCTAGTCCAAGAACAGCAGACTTTAATGCTGGAACTAACATTATCAAACATGGATGTACTTGGATTTGAACATGCTCCCAGCAATCAAGAGCAAGCACAAGCGATAGAAAAAGCAGGCTCTGTATTGGCTGATGTTGAACATTTATTGACATTTAATCCGGCGGCAGTTTGCACAGTGACATCAGCGCAAGCACAACGTAAAGCTTTGGAGCATCACGAAGATGATCATGAAGATGGGCATGAAGATGAGCACGAGCACGAGCATGATGAAGGTATGCACAAAGAATCTACTCATTCAGAATTTCAAGCACAATATGCATTTAATTGCCAACAACCTGAACAACTCAAAACCATCACAGTTCAATTTTTTGATGTATTTCCTAGTTTAGAAAAAATTCAAGTACAAATGGTGACAGATAAAGGTCAGGGAGCCGATCAACTCACGGCACAACACAGTCACATTGAATTACCATGAGTGAATGCCTAGCCATTGAAAATTTACAATTCGCCTGGACCGATCAAGCCCCCTTATTAAACTTGCCATCGCTACATGTTGAGCAAGGCGAAAAAGTATTTCTGCAAGGCGCTTCAGGCTCAGGCAAAACCACATTACTGGGTTTGATGGGCGGTGTGTTACAGCCACAGCAGGGCACCATACGGATTCTCGGACACGATTTGCAGCAGTTTAGCCAAAGTGGACGTGACATCTTTCGTGCAGCCCATATCGGCTTTATATTTCAGTTATTTAACTTACTGCCTTATCTTTCTGTGCTGGATAATGTGCTATTACCCTGTCGCTTTTCATTACGGCGGCGTGAGCGTGTGGAAAGCCAAGGCATCACACCCACACAAGAAGCCAAACGCCTGCTAGAACACCTGCAACTGAACCCAAACACGTATCAACGTCCCGTTACCGACATCAGTGTTGGGCAACAGCAGCGCGTTGCGGTGGCACGTGCTCTCATTGGACAACCTGAATTATTAATGGCTGATGAACCCACTTCCGCCTTAGACGCTGACACACGCGATGCTTTTATCGCTTTGTTGTTGCAAGAGTGTCAAATCACACAGACTGCCGTTGTTTTTGTCAGCCACGATACTCATTTAGCCAAACATTTTGAGCGGTGTATCCGTTTGTAAGCAGTGAGTTTTGTTCCCTTCCCGTTGCGCCTTTGCATAACATCAACACTCTAATAGACCTCTGAAGTCACAAAAAAGCCTGAACCGCCACATGCTGTTCAGGCTTTTTTACGTTCACTGCATCATTGTTTAATCCACAGATTCTAATAATTCCACCAAATGTGTTTCTAGCACTTCAATATCTTCAGGTGTTTTTTGTGCGACTAAGCACCGCCTGCGAAATACATCCATCGGCGTGAGTTCTTCTAAGCGCTCGGCTAAACCCTCAAAATCTAAAGTCTGGGATTGACGTTTTAATACGATTTTCAATATTTCTAAGGGTTTGTTGTCTATCGCAGCTTGTAATTGTCGAGCCGCTTCTGCATAAGATCGGTCGAGTTCTACTTCTATCCAGGCATGTAATGCAGTGTCCAATTCAATAGCCCTAAGTTGTTCACAAATATCATCCAAACTGCCTTTGAAACGCAATAAAGGACGTGTTTCTGGAATAGCTAAAGAAGATACTTGCGCCATCTGTTGATCATTGAATTCTACTAATAAGACTTGCTTATCTTTGGCTTTTTCTTTAAAGCTTAAAGACAATAAAGAACCGCTGTAGCGGATATGCTCACAACCGCCCACCACTTGAGCCTGATGCAAATGGCCTAATGCCACATAATCAAATACAGATGGAAATTGTGCCGCACCGATTTGTCCTAAATGCCCGACATGAATCAACTTTTCACTATCTGATACCGTGCTGCCTGCGGCAAACAAATGTCCCGTGGTTATAAAAGGCACGGTGTGCTCATACTGCTGTTGTAGTTGTTCTGCCAAGGTGGCGTAATGCGAGATAATGCCTTGTTTAATCGCGGCTTCTCGTTCTACTGCGGTTTCTCCCGCTTGCGCATATTTCAAATCCCGATCCCGTAAAAAAGGTACAGCAGCAAACACCGCTTGTAGATGACCATCTTGATCGCGCAAAGGAATAATTTCGGCAGCGTAATCAATCTCTCCGTCCGGTGTTCTCGGCGCACAACCGAGCACCTGAATATCCAGGGCTTGCAATAAATCTTGAGGTGCATTGAGCGTGGCTGGAGAATCATGATTCCCACCCACCACTAATACATGACGACAACCGGTATCACGCACTTGAGTAAGAAAGCGATAATATTGACGCAATGCATAATTAGGTGGGCTACCTGTATCAAAAACATCTCCCGCTATGATTAAAGCATCCACAGCGTGTTTCTTTAACGTATCTAATAACCATTGCAAAACCAGTTCATGCTCTTCACTGCGTTCACGGTTAATGAAACGCTGACCTAAATGCCAATCCGAAGTATGTAATATTTTCATAGCGTTTCAGCGTGTGCTGTAGATGCTTTAGAGGTGAGAGAGGGTTCTAATTCGCCTTTGATTAAAGGGCGCATAGCGTGCAATAAACTTTTAAACAAATGTTTATTGGTTTTTTCTTGAGTGGCTAATAGTTGTTTCATCACGACTCGCTGTGTCGGCGCACTAAAACAAGCAGGACAACTATCCGGCACCACGGGTAAATCAGCTTGAGCCGCAAAACTCGCTAATTGTCGCTCGCGCACATAGACCAAAGGACGAATCACCCGCAAATCACCCGCATCAATGGTGTAATTGGCTTTCATGGTTTTTAATTGTCCGGTATGAAAAGCTGACATTAAGAAACTTTCGGCTAAATCATCCAAATGTTGAGCCAGCACCAACACATTGTAGTTTTCGTTACGTGCCGTGGTATACATAATGCCGCGTTTCATGCGCGAACAATAAGCACAAAAGGAATCGCCCTCCATATTCTTTTGTGCTTCTTCCATAATCGCTTGTTCACGGAAAAAATAAGGAATCCCTAGTTCTTTCATATAAGGTTTTAATAGTTTAGGCTCAAAGCCTTCTACTAAAGGGTCAACCGTGAGTGCCGCTAAATCAAAATGAATCGGCGCATGGCGCTGGAAATGTCGAAGAATATGCAGTAATGATAAAGAATCTTTACCGCCAGACACGCCTAACAACAAGCGGTCTCCATCTTGAATCATATTGTAATCCACCAATGCACGCCCGGTATGACGCAGCAAGGGTTTAGGTAGTTTTTGAATATCGGGTTTCATTATCATGCACTTTGGTTGATGGGGAGTATTGGCTTTTATGCTAATCTCCGCTGATTTCCACGTACTGAGACACACCTATGAAGACTTGGAGCATTTCCCACAGCCGCCAACTGTACAACATTGAACGCTGGAGCCAGGGGTATTTTGACATTAATGAAGCAGGCCATGTGTGTGCTTATCCGCGTGGTCAAAACACCCACAAAGCGGTGGATTTATGGGCTTTAAGCCAGCAATTACAAGCTCAGGATTTAAACCTGCCCGTGTTGGTGCGCTTTGCGGATGTTTTACAGCATCGCATTGAACAGTTGTATGAGGTGTTTGCGCAAGCCATGCACACCGAGCAGTACACGGGGGGGTACACAGCGGTCTATCCGATTAAAGTCAATCAGCAAAAACATGTCGTCGAAGAAATGCTCGCACAAAGTCATCCCTTGGGGTTAGAAGCGGGGAGCAAATCTGAACTCATGGCGGTGCTGGCTTTAGCCCCGATGGGGGGCACCATTATCTGCAATGGCTACAAAGATCGAGAATATATTCGTCTGGCCTTGATCGGGCAAAAGTTGGGTCTGCAACCTTATTTGGTAGTGGAAAAAAGCCAGGAACTCAAGCTGGTGATGGACATCAGCCGCAAACTGGGCGTGCGCCCTCGACTGGGCGTGCGCGTGCGATTATCCAGCTTAGGCACGGGCAAATGGCAAAACACAGGCGGCGAAAAAGCCAAATTTGGTCTGTCCAGTGCGCAAATTTTAGCCGTCGTCGAGTCATTAAAAGCCGCTGACATGCTCGATTGTTTATGTTTAATGCACTTCCACATGGGTTCACAAATCGCCAATATCCGTGACATTCGACGCGGATTAGCCGAAGCGGCGCGATATTATCAACATCTGCGCCAACTCGGAGCGCCTTTATCCCATGTTGATGTGGGCGGCGGTTTAGGCGTGGATTATGACGGCACTCAATCGCGCAGCGAATGCTCGATCAATTACCAATGGCAAGAATATGCCAACAATGTGGTGTACGCCTTTGCCGACATCTGTGCCGCGCATGACTTACCCGCACCGCATTTATTCACCGAAGCAGGCCGTGCGATGACCGCGCATCATGCCGTGTTGCTGACCCAAGTGACCGACATTGAACCCGCCCCCGGAGCGCCAGCACCACAGCCCGCACAAGCCGACGAACCCCAGTTAATCCGCCACCTGTGGGAAGGTTTAGACCATCTCGATCAGCGCTCCTTGCTGGAAACCTATCATGACGCAGGCTATTGGTTGAGCGAAGCGCATGGCCTGTTTAATCACGGTTTGCTCGACATGCAACAACGAGCACGCGCCGAAGCCTTGTATTTTGCTATTTGTCGTCGCGTGCAAGCCCTGCTACAACCCAGTCGCAAAGCGCATCGAGTGATTTTGGATGAATTGCACGACAAATTAGCCGACAAATATTTCTGTAATTTCTCTCTTTTTCAATCCGTGCCCGATGCTTGGGGCATTGATCAAGTCTTTCCCATCATGCCCTTACATCAATTAGACACGCAGCCCCAGCAACGCGCAAAGTTGCAGGATTTAACCTGTGATTCAGACGGGCAATTTAATTGGTATGTCGATGCCGAAGGCGTAGAAACCAGCTTACCGCTGCACGCTTGGCAAGCAGGCGATCAGTATGTGTTAGGCGTGTTTTTAGTCGGGGCTTATCAAGAAATTTTAGGCGATATGCACAACTTATTCGGCGACACACATGCCGTGAATGTGGTGCTACAAGCCGATGGCAGTTACCAACTCATCGCCCCAGAGCGAGGCGATACCGTAGAAGACATGCTGCGTTATGTGCATTTTGATCCACACAGCATTCGCCAGCGTTATCAGCAACGTTTAGCCGCAGCAAACATCAGCCCCCAAGAGCAGACCTTATTTTCACAGGCTTTAGAGACGGGCTTGCAGGGATATACGTATCTTGAATATAGCTAAAGTACATCATTTCTAGGCTTGGGATAGAGCCAAACCCATCATTTCGGTGATGGATGAATGATGTGTTTCGGCGCGACAAGGTTCATAGCAGAATCAAACATCATCATGCGCTTCTATCCACCCTACCGTGCTTGGACAAGTCTAATGTAGGGAAGAGCAAGAAAAAAATCTTAAAATAAATACTCTATTTGTTCTTCATTAATATTATTGCTCAAGGAGTTTGCAATGTTGTGTTCAAGTAGTATATCTAGAAATGTATGTTTTTTATTGTTTTTTGGAATAACATTATTTATGCTTTTGCGATTAGTAGATTTTGTTCTAAATACTACTCTTTTTCGTCATGCAGGACTATCTATTTGGTTTATTACTCCGCCACTTTTATTAATAGCTATAAATACGAAAGAGGTATTGACGCTAAATAAAAAAACTATGCAGTCTATTTCTATATTGTATGCCTTAATTCCTTGTGTCATTATACTATTTATGACTTTTGTTTATGCGCTAGCATTGATTGCAGATGATAGTCCTAATTTAGTTAAAAGATTAGAAGTTTTACCCACAATAATAATCGGAACTATTTCATTTTGTAGCATTGGTGGTGTGGCAACATATATACTTTTAACTCGCGGGTCTAGGGCAATCGCATTAAAAACCAAGGCGAGCGCATTAAAAAAGCAAGGTAAGATGCGGTGAGCGCGGTAGGATGGGTAGAGCAAAGCAAAACCTATCTTTATTATGGAATTGGAATGATGGGTTTCGGCGCGACAAGGTTCATAGCAGAATCAAACATCATAATGCGCCTCTATCCATCCTACCGAGCTAACACGGTATTGCTGACTTCTTTTCCTATTACACTATCTTTGTTTTCAACATACGAGATGCACCCGTATGTTTTAAACTCCCATCATCTATCGAGGAAATATTAATGAACACATTAAGGATGTTATCTGTACTGTGTATGGCGGCTTGGCTGACGGTGCCTGCGATTATATGGGCAGCTCCCCCACAAGTTCTCACGGGTTTCATTAGCGCAGTGGTGGATACCATGAAGCCATGTCCAGAGAAAACAGATGCTGATATGCAAAGCCAAGCGATGGCTGTTTTCAATGCCAGCGACAATGTATTGTCCGTGCCACAACTACAAGTGGATGATGGTGTGATGTTTTATAACACGCAATTGAAACTAGACTTTGCCACGGGGCAATTCAAAGTCCTCAATCTTTCTAATCGTCCAGCACCTTTAGAGATTCAACTTGGTTGTGAGTTTACTTTGACCGTCATGCAATATGCCCGGTTACCAGGCACCGACCTAAATATTGATGGGCTGGTTGTACTGGCAGTGAATGATTCACGTTGCCCTGCCAATGCCGACTGTATCTGGGCTGGGGAAGTCAACGTGGGGCTGGAAACCGTGAATGAAGGTGAACCTCATGCAGGCGAATTTAGTTTAACGTTGGGAGACGATGCAGCAAAAGCTGTAAGAGACTTAGGTGATTATCGCCTGACCTTGCTGGCTGTCTCGCCTTATCCTGATACGACTGTGCCCACTCATGAGCAGAGCTACCAAATCAAGCTGCGCTTGGATGCGGATATAGAAGAATAGCGCGGTAGGACGGGTAGAGCAGAGCGAAACCCATCATTTCGGTGATGAATGAATGATGGGTTTCGGCGCAATAAAGTTCATAACAAAATCAAACATCATCATGCGCCTCTACCCATCCTACCGTGCTATTCAGTATGCGGTGGATGCCCACCTGCTGGAAGCGCAGTATTGGCGATTACAAGCAGATGCGGAGAAGGCGGCGGGTGTCGAACAAGTGTTCGACACTCCCGGCAAACACCAGTGGAATGATGGGCACGCTGTGCTTTGCCTCCTACGAGTGTATCCATCCACGAACGGCGCTAATGATGGGTAACGGTGCGATGATGGGCATGGACGTATGGACGTATGTCTCAATGTTTTAAAATCTTCACATTCCCCTCAAATTCCCCTCAAATTTATCCATCATCATCTGTACTCAAGAAGTCAGGAACATTTTGTATCCGCCGAAACCATGACGTTTTAGACTTCTACTCAGTAGAATTTCATCTGTTAATCTTAATATTACGCAGCTGAGTCTTTAAACTTAAGCTGCGGACTTTTTTCTTTAAGGAGAATTATCATGTTAGGTAAATCATTCATCTATGCCACTATGGCTTTGAACTTAACGCTATCAGCCACAGTTTTTGCGGGTGGGCACGGTCAAGGTCATCGCATGGCAGAAATGGCCGCTCAATATGACACTAATGGTGATGGCATGGTGACGGTGGCAGAAATTCAAGCCGGACGTGTTGCTGAGTTTCAACTTAATGATAGCAATGCGGATGCAGGTTTAAGTGTAGAAGAACTACAAACCTTGATGCAAACCAAACGTGATGAACGAATGAATGCACGTTTAACCGCATTAGATACGGATGCTAATGGTTCGCTGAGTGTGGCAGAATTTCAAGCAGGCGCTCCAGCTAATCAAGTCAGCAGTGCTGCGACTTTGTTTGGCTTAGCGGATACAAATAATGATGCCGCATTGGACGCGGCTGAAATGGCAGTATTGAAAAGTCCTGAAGGGCGTGTATGGCGTCAATTTGCTCGCTTAGATACCGATGGCAATGGCGTGATTTCTGAAACTGAATACAGCACTTCTTCTATGGGAGGTCGTATGGGAGGACATCGTAGAGGTTTTGGTTCACGTTTTTAATGTGTGACTTTTCAAGTTGAGCATTTTAGAAATAACACCGCTTTAAGCGGTGTTATTTTTTGCATACTGTAGCAAAATGACATCCGTTGTTAAGACTGCCAGTCCTTGAAGGACTGGCAGTCTTGGGTTTGGCTCTATTGCAAGCCTATAAATGATGTACTTTAACTATATTAGATTTATCTTGGCTATTGCAAACCTATAAATGATGTACTTTAACTATATTAGATTTATCTTGGCTTAAGATATCCTTCTTTTGCGCCTCTTGCGTCGTCTTCAGGCGCTTAACAATGTGTTGGGTAAATGCTTAAACATGACATTTAAACTGTTTCCTAAATTATTCTTAGTGTTCTTATGCACAACCACAGTGTTAGTCGTGGGTATGGCACTATCAGTGAATTGGACTTTCAAGCAAGGTTTAAAGGATTATTTATATCATCAAGAAATGGAACAACTAGATAAGTTAATCCCTGCTTTTGAGAACTTGTATGTAGAATATGGTGGTTGGGAATTATTACGCCAAAATCGTTTTTTATTAAAACGTGTCTTACGTTCTACTTTAGGTCATCCATCCCCCCCTCACGATCCTTTCTTTAAACCACATCCCAAACACGAGCGCGAACATCAGCGCACACCTCCACGACATCCTCCTCCGCCTCGTTTTTTCTCTTTACTGCCACGGTTAAATATTTTTGATGCACAACATCAATTAGTCATTGGGCATAAAGCTGATTTACCCATAGACACTTTACGTCCTCTACAACAGAATGGGGAAATCATTGGTTGGGTGGGTGTAGAACCCCATCGTATGATTGAAGGTCGTTTAGCTCAGGCTTTCCATGCACAACAAATTCAGAATTATTATCTCATTGCAGCATTGGCTTTATTGCTCTCCACACTAGCGGCTGGGTTATTAGTCACACAGTTGCTTCGTCCTGTACGACAAATTACAGCAGGTGCTTGTGCTCTTAGCAATGGTGATTATCACACACGAGTGAAAGTACACTCGCATGATGAATTAGGGCAATTAGCTCATGATTTTAATCATTTAGCGCATACCTTAGAGAGCAATGAAAAAGCACGCCAGCAGTGGATTGCAGATATTTCACATGAATTGCGTACACCTTTGGCTATATTGCGTGGTGAAATTGAAGCGATGCAAGATGGTGTGCGAGATTTCACACTGCACCAGCTTAAATCCTTACATAATGAAACCCTGAGTTTAGCCAAGCTGGTGGATGATTTGTATGAATTAAGTTTATCTGATTTGGGGGCGCTAGATTATCGCCGTGAACCTGTCGATGTGGCGGAGATATTAAATGATAGTCTCCATGCTTTTCATCCGCGCTTTGCCGCAAAAAACATTCAATTATTGAACAAGGTCACCCAGCATCAAATATTACTGGCAGATACTCGTCGTTTAACCCAGTTGTTTTCTAATCTGTTAGAAAACAGCTTGCGTTATACGGATAGTCCAGGACATTTAAGCATCAGCTTAGACAGCGATGAAGACGAGCTGGTTATTTGTTTTGAGGATTCTGCTCCGGGAGTTCCAGAAGAAGTGTTAGAAAAACTCTTTGAACGCTTGTATCGAGTGGATCAATCTCGTAGCCGTGCATTAGGCGGGGCAGGATTGGGGTTATCCATTTGCCGTAATATTGTGCTGGCACATGAAGGGAAGATAAGCGCTTATGCTTCACCTTTAGGCGGGTTAGGCTTACGTATACATTTGCCCGTTAATCCAGTCATAGTGAGAAAAACATGAATTCACAGCAGGTTTTAATTGTTGAAGATGAACCTAAACTGGCTACATTGCTGGCGGATTATCTCAGTCAATCGGGTTTTCGCACGCATATCATTGATGATGGTAGGCAAGTGATTGATTGGATTAAATTAGAGTCTCCAGATTTGTTATTACTCGACATTATGTTGCCAGGGCGCGATGGCATTGATTTATGTCGAGAGATTCGTACTTTTTCTCATTTACCCATCATCATGGCTACGGCGCGGGTAGAGGAAATTGATCGTCTATTGGGGCTGGAATTGGGGGCGGATGATTATATCTGTAAGCCCTACAGCCCGCGTGAAGTGGTGGCGCGAGTTAAAGCCATTTTTCGTCGTTTAGCCTATGTTTCCAATGCTCAAGCCTCAAATCCGCCTTTATTTAAGGTCGATACGGAAGGCTATCAAATTTATTTCTGCCAACAATTATTGGATTTAACCCCGGCAGAATTTCGTTTATTGAATACTTTTATTCAACATCCTGGAAAAGTCTATTCTCGTGCACAGTTGTTAAATCATTTGTATGAAGACCATCGCATTGTGACCGACCGCACAGTGGATACGCACATTAAGAATCTGCGCAAGAAATTAGCCGATATTCAAACTGAACCCGATATGCTTCAATCCATTTATGGGGTTGGTTACAAATTAGAACTGCCTATTGGATGAATCAGGATGATAATAGGTTTAAAATAAATTGCCATTGTGTGGGCGTGACGGGCATGACGGATAAACGATTGCCTTTTTTTACTAAAGACATATCACTCAAAGCGCTGTGTTGTTTTAATTCTGCGAGACTAATGGTGCGGGAAAATTTTTCGACAAAACCGACATCGACTAAATACCAACGCGGTTTTTCAGGATCACTTTTAGGATCGTAATGAGCATCATTAGGATCAAAAGCGGTAGGATCGGGATAGGCTGTTTTAACCACGGTCATCCTGCCGACAATGCCTGGTACATCGCAATTAGAATGGTAAAAGAATATTTGATCGTCTAATTGCATTTGATCGCGCATCATATTCCGCGCCTGATAATTACGCACCCCATCCCAAGGTTCTGTTGTTTTACGCTCTAAGTCATCAATGCTAAATTCATTCGGTTCTGATTTCATTAACCAATAATTCATATTGCCCCTCATTTTAAAACCTAAGTTTTGCCATTTCTGGGCGTGTTGAATACACCCAGAATGAACTCATTCATCTAATGCTACTTAAATAGACTCAACGCTGATCACAACAAAGCGGTTATTTAGAAAACTGAGCATCGCTGAGAGTGTTTGGCTGCCAAATTTAATATGCGGTAAGAACAAAAATATTTGTCCATTATTGATAATAAATTGTGCCGCATGGCTAGAAGTTTGTGGTGTATCACTACGCTGCTGAGGCAGGCCATTAATCACAAAACCGCTGCCATCAAATAGTAGATTCGCTTGCCAATAATCTTGCCCGCCACTGGTATTAGGCATCGCCACAAAAGGTAAAGATAAACTCAGTTGTGAAGCATTTTGTTGCAACTCAGCTTCTTCTCCTGACACAGGACTCGTCGTCCCCGTAGAACCGCCGTTAGAAAACTCATTTTGTAACACGTCGAGTTTCAGATTTTGTCCGCTAATGGTCACACTGCGCTCTATATTGCCTAAACTGGCATGACTAAATACCACCGTATAAACACCGTCTTCTAGGGCTAAGCTATAGCCTCCTGCTGAAGCGCTTTGTGTGCTATCGCCTGTTTCTTTAATGCTGATATTGACCCCTGACAGGGCTTCTCCCGCAGAATAGGCACCATCCGCATTGCTGTCGTTATACGCCACACCTAATAAGAAAAAAGCGCTGCTACCTGAACGGCGTGCGAAATCAGTTGTTAGGTAGGTGCCGGTAAAACCACGAAAATCTCCCGTAGCCAGCCCTATGCCGATTTCTTTATAACTGCTAGACAGTAGGTTGACACGATGTCCGCGCCCAGAGACATTGTTATCCACAAATAAGTTTTTGTGCATGGCTAAGCTGCGTTCTTCTTCGCTGCTACCAAAAGTGGTCACGGCGACATTTTCTGCCGCGCCTGAATAGGTGTAACCCGCATTGCGCATACGATCAAAAGGCGAATCACCATTTTGTGAGGAATGGCTAAAAAAATCCTTTTGAGCCATTTCTTGGCTATGAGACAGCGCTGCTTGTGTGAGTTGCTGGTTCATGGCTAAAGGGGGTAAAGGAGTCGTGCTGACGTTGGCTCCACCTTCCGTCGCACTGCTTAAGCCAAACCGCTGAGCTTCTGCTTGGGGGTCGCTACGTGCTCGATTAATCGCCTCTAGCTGGAGTTGTGCGGCTACACTGGGATCACCGTGTTCAGCCGCTACCGGCAAGGCTGTGGCATACACTATGCTAAACACGCCTGCGGGTAGGCTCCACCACACAGGCGAGCATTTGGAATTAAATGACATGGTTTTCTCCATTGCTAAGTGAGTAGGTATTGTTTAGTCTCTTTTGACAGTTGGAGGTGAGGCATTTTTTGCGCTGACTGTCTGGTAGGCACTATCCATCTCGCCCTCAATGGTCAAAAGAGACTAAACAATACTAAAATTTTCCGATTTGAACTTTCATTCCTACAGAGTTTCCAGCATGACTACTGATTACTACACCCTGTTAGATATTTCTCAAGATGCGACAGCACAGACGATTAAGCAAGCGGCTCAAGCTCGACTCAATCAATTAAAAAATGCTTATTCCGTATTATCCACTCCAGAGCAGCGGATGGCTTATGATCTCAGTGCGGGCATGGAATTGAACAATCATTACACCTTGATCGGGGTCACGCAAGATGCCTCAAACGAGGTTATCAAACATGCCACACAGCAGAAGATTTCGCAGATAAAACAAGCTTTTAATGTTTTATCTGATAGCCAACAACGCCGCGCTTATGATTCTGAATATCATGCTCAAGTTGAAGTGATTCAGACCGATACGGGGAGCTTTAAAATTAAAGACAAAGGCGCATCCAACGACTCTGCTCGACAAGCGCCCGGATTTGAAAATGTTTTAAGCGCCTCGGATCATATCCCATCAAATCATGCTTCAGGCGAGGTTGATCCCTATGATACCCCTGATGCGGATATGGACGACTTGGAAGAAGAGGATTATGTATTAGCCAGTCGCGCCAGCCGTTTGAGCGCCGCATTATTGGATTCCTTAGTGATACTGTCACCTTTTGTCATAGTGGCTATTATCGCTATGCGGATGTACGACGGTACTTTGGACAGTTTTGAGCCTGAACAAATGACCGCTTTTTTGGAGCAGATCGGTGGAGAGTGGGGAGAGGTGTTCTTAGCTGCGATGGTGATTCCATTTGTGGGTATCGTGTTGCTGAATCTGTATTGGCTTTATCAGCATGGGCAAACCATCGGCAAACGTATGATGAAGATTAAAATTGTACGCACAGATGGGAGTCGTTGTAGCTTATTGCGGATTATTTTTCATCGGCATTTATCCATTCAAGGTTTATCACTGATTCCCGTGTTAGGCGGTTTTATACCCTTAGTTGATATTTTGTTTATTTTTCAAACATCGCGTAAATGTTTACATGATCTTTTCGCCGATACCATTGTGATACGGACATAACACGAGCCTCTATCTTATTCGCAGGTCAAAATCTACCCTCTTGACCTGCATTTTCTAGCATTTTTCAACGCACCGCCTTCTCAGTCAGATTTAACCACACCGCCAAGCCTTGACCACTTAACCCCGTGTCCAGACGCAAAGACCAATCGTGCAATTCCGCAATACGCTGCGCTATCGACAAGCCTAAACCGCTGCCGCTAAGGTGTTGATGCTGACCTCGGTAAAAGCGCTCAAACATCGCCTCACGCACATCAGCCGGAATACCTACACCATTATCATCCACGCACACACATGCATCCCCACCACAATGACGCATATACACCGTCACCTGTCCTCCTGCTGGTGTGTAGTGAATCGCATTATCGATAAAATTGCGCAACATCACCCGCAAGCTATCGGGATGGGCCCAAATACAATCCGTCTCCCATGTGTTGCTCATGCCCAAATCAATATTTTTAGTCGAGGCTCGTGACCAAGCTTCGCTGATTAAATCCTGTAATAAATGTTCCAGATGCACCTCTTGCTTAGGCAGCGTCATATGAGCATCAAAACGCGCCAAAATTAACAATTGCTCGACTAAACGAGTCGAACTATCAATGCCTTTCAGCATCAGTTGTAGAGCCTGTTGTTGTTGTTCCGAGGTGCGAGCATTGAGAGCCACTTGCGCTTGAGTTTTCAAGCCTGCCAAAGGCGTGCGCAACTCATGCGAAGCATCAGCAGTAAAGCGCCGTTCATTATTTAAAGTGTGTTCTACACGTTGAAACAAATGATTAAGCGCCGTAATCAGAGGTTGAATTTCTTGCGGTATGGTTTGTCCTGTCAGCGGTTGTAACGACTCAGCATGACGTTGACCTAATTCAGACACCAATTGCTGCAACGGACGAAAGCTATATGTCACCGCCCCAACAATCACCAAAGCCAACACAGGCAAAGTCAATAATGCCGCATATAAAGCATGAGACAAACTTTCATACGTAATGTGTTCACGCATTTTAAAAGGCTCAGCAGTTTGCACAATTAAGCCCTTTTCCATCAAAGTAAACACCCGCCACTGCATCTCTTTATCTGCATAATTACGCAAGCTGAAATGTGGATACACAGGCAAAATAGGCGATTGATCCGTGCGAGCGATCAATTCTCCCGTGCGGGTACGCACTAAAAAAGTAATGCTTTTTTCATATTCATGATATTTCTCATCTTCCCCGGTGTCCTCTAACCATTCCGTAGGTGAACTCATTTCCAAAATAGGGCTATGAGCACGAGCCTGCCAAGGTAAATTAATCAACACTCGTGCATCCTGAACCAAATGAGCATCAAACACCTCGCTAATTTCATGATGCGTTTGGATAAACACCAAGCTCATAGCCAATAACCACAGCAACGTCACCAAAGACAGCACCAAGCTTAATAAGCGACGGCGAATAGAAGTTTTGTGTGACATGTTATCCCGTTATCCCTCTGATGCGGATTCATGAAGCCTCAAGCCGCACGCCTCATGAATGCTTACGTCAGTGACATGACCCGTAGGGTTTGCACCGCGTGTTTTTTGCGGTGCGAACGCGGAGAAAGACACATAAGACTTGTCCAGGCTTAAGAGCCTATACGAAAACGGGATAATCGGCTGCAAACCCGCCCTTTTGGTCAGTTTTTCCGCTTTTTTTCGTTAAATAGCCCGCTATTCGCCTTAAAAAACCGAAAAACCTGCCTCAAAATGGCGAATTTTCGCTTCGATTTCCCATCTTCGTATAGGCTCTAAGTCACCTCTGTGTCCTCCGTGTCACCTCCGCGCCTCCGTGGTGAAATTTGACCACCTAATTCTTAGAATTGACAAAGCACTAGGCTTCACTTAATGGCAGTGATGCGACGCATGGGAACGAGTTAAAGGGTTTTTAGCCCCAACGGGGCGGCATCCCTATAGCCCAGGGCAACGCCCTGGGTGTGGTCGATGATACCCACTCAGCCCTGAAAGGGCGCAATAAAAGGCGGGATGGCGTTTTATGTCGCCCTTTCAGGGCTAAGAGCCTTCTATCCGTTTAACCTAGGGCGTTGCCCTAGGCTATAGAGATGACGCCCCTTT
>JADGEH010000095.1 GCA_016744475.1 Thiotrichales bacterium
GCAGATGCAAGTGCGTCATACCAAACGACAATCTAGTCTTGATGCTGCAAAAAGAGTTAAAGAATATCAATCTATTACATTGTTTGATGGGTAAGGTGATAAAGTGGAAATAAGCGTTCCCATACTTCTATCTCTCCAAATGTCGTGTGCCAAGCTATTTTTTTTGACCATTACCCACTACCCCAGTCTCTTGTTTTTTTAACGCTTTCGCGGCTACAACAACAGGTTGCTTTGCCCAATCATGTCATAACTCATGACCTCATTGGCGGACTTGTTCGATAGCCCTTTGTTCGGCTTCATCGGCTCTTATCAAATCCCCATGGGTATTTTCCGCAACATCTAAAATCGCTTCAACACGGGCTTTCAGGCTGGGATGTTTATTTAAACGATTGACTAACGTATCGGTGGTTGGGGCTTTCATTGGCAATTCTCTGGTGGCTAAAATACGATAGTCATAATTCACACTATCCATGCACTTTTAATCACATCCGGGAGATGGGGTTTGTCATCCCGCGCTGGCGTGGGAACCCTAGGCAAAGCCAAAGACAGTTTGGAAGTCGAACATCTGACGACACGAGTGACGACGACCGCGCCGCTGGAGCGACGCAGTACGCATTCCCACCGAGACGGTGGGAACGAGAAACGCTTGTGCCTTTTGTGTCTTTCGTGCCGCTAGTGTTCATTTTATTGAACCCACAGGCACCGACTTACATAGACTTTTTGTCCTTTTTATCCGCTAAACGCAATGCATTTGCCACGACCAATAAAGAACTGGCGGACATGCCTATTGCAGCCATCCACGGTTGCACAAAACCCAAGGCTGCTGCGGGTAAAGCCAGCAGGTTGTAACTCACAGCCCAAGTTAAGTTTTGGCGAATAATCCGCAGAGTTTTAACTGCGGTATCAATGCCTTGCAAGAGATTAGGCAAATGCTCGCTGAGTAAAATCATATCCGCACTGGCACGCGCGACTTGCGTGCCGCCGCCCATGGCGATGGACACTTGAGCCGCCGCCAACACGGGCGCGTCGTTGACGCCATCGCCAATCATTGCGACGACATGTCCGTTGTCTTGTAATTGCTTAACGAAGGCCAGCTTGTCGTCGGGGCTAAGATGAGCGTGAACTTCTTTGATGCCCACAGCTTGCGCGACTCGCTCGGCGGAAAGGCGATGATCGCCAGTGAGTAAGGACACTTGTTTGCCCGTTTTGTGTAGTTGTTTCACCAATTCCGCAGCACCAGGACGCACTTGATCGCCTAGTACAAACGCACAATGCACGGTGTCGCGATCTGCCAACCACACTAAGCTGTGCCCTTCGGCTTGTAGCTGTGCGAGAGCGTCGGGATCAGGCTGCACGCCGATGTGTTGCTGAATAAATTGATCCGTACCAATGCACCACTGTTGTCCGTCGATGACACCGCTTAAACCTTGCCCAGGAAAATTGCTCACTTCGCTGGCAGTCGTAGAATGGGTGGCGGCTCTGATGATAGCTTTGCCCAAGGGATGCTCTGAATGTTGTTCTAGGGCGGCGGCGTAGCCTAAGCATTGTTCACGAGTCAAATGAGAAAATACCTGTGTGCTGTGCAGATGTAATTGCCCATCAGTTAAAGTCCCGGTTTTGTCGAACACAAAATGTGTGCTACGCGCCAAGGTTTCCAGCGCGTGTCCTCTGGTGGTGAGTAAACCGTGTTGCGTGAGCGTGCCCGTGGCGGCGGTGACGGCGGTGGGGGTCGCCAGCGATAAAGCGCAAGGGCAGGTGACGACTAACACGGATAAGGTGATCGCGAGCCAAGCATCAGGGGCTTGTTGTGACCAAAACAAGGCCACGCCAGTGGCTAAGATGAGCACCGCGAACACAAACCAAGCCGCAGCGCGATCCGCCAGCTGAGTGATGGCGGGTTTTTCGGTTTGTGCGCGTTCCAGCAAGCGCAGAATGTGTGATAACAAGGTGTCTTGCCCGATTTTGTCCACCCGCATGATCAGCGGACTTTCGATGTTGACAGTGCCCGCAGACACGGTGTCATCAAGGCGTTTAGGCAAGGGCAAGCTTTCCCCAGTGAGCAAGGATTCATCCACGCTGGATTGCCCGCTGCATATCGTACCATCGGCTGGAATGCTGTCTCCGGGCAGCACTCGCACTCTATCGCCAGGGTTCAATTCCGCCACCGCCACTTGTTCTTCTTCGTCTTCCGCATTGAGGCGTGTCGCCATCGCAGGCACCATTTGCACTAAAGATTCTGCCGCATGAGCGCTGCGGCGACGTGCCATGAGTTCAAAATAACGCGCCAGCAGTAGAAAAAACACAAACATCACCACCGAGTCGTAATACACATGCGGCCCGCCAAATAGCGTCGTCCACACGCTGCCAAAAAAAGCCAAACCAATGCCGAGCGAAACAGGCACATCCATGCCCGCTTGACGGTGACGCACATCGCGCCAAGCGCTTTTGAAAAAAGGCTGTGCGGAATACATCAATACGGGCACGGTGAGACACAAATTTAACCAATGAAACAAGCTGCGATAATGATCTTCCATGCCATAAAAATCGCCCGCATACAGCGCCACAGACACCATCATGACTTGCATTCCCAACACGCCCGCCAAGCCGATGCGACGCAATTGACGTTTGCGCTCGGCTTCCAATAATTCTTGTTGACGACTGGGATCATAAGGATGCGCCAAATAACCGATGGCACTAATGGCTTGCAAAATCTGGCTGAGTTGGATTTGACTATTATCCCAACGCACCCGTGCACGGTGCGTGGAGTAATTAATCGACACTTGCAACACGCCTGACAAACTGCGGATGTGACGCTCGTTTAACCACACACAGGCCGCGCAGGTAATGCCTTCGAGAATCAACGACGCTTCGCGCAGATGCTCTCCGTCTTGTTGGACAAAATTTTTCTGAATGTCTGGATTGTCATAAATTTCCGTCTGGCGCAAAAAGGCGGGTACCAGTTCTTGCCCTGTCGGCGCATTTTCAGTGCGGTGTTTATAAAAATCACTTAAGCCATTATCCATAATCGCCTGTGCCACGGCCTGACAACCCGCACAACACATCTCACGCGCTTGCCCGTCTATTTCAACGTGGCAATCCATATTCGGCGGCACAGGCAAGCCGCAATGAAAACAATCCTGCTGTTGGAGTTCACTCATATCATCTTCTCTTAAGAACGAAATAGCCGCGTATATTGGGTTTCATGCCCACTGCTGGCAAGGCTTAATTGCGGACAAGCCGCACCGATGTCGGCATCCGTAATATTAAGCCCCTGATTCACGCTCTCCACTAAACCGGGGCTGAGTTCCGCCAATATCGCCTGTCCTGCGCTTTGCCCTAGCGGGATGAGCTTAGTCGCTGCCAGCACTTGGTTTTCCAACCACGCCCAGGCATAACCCAGCGCAGCCTGGTCGAGCGAAATCTGCCAAGACGCAGCCGCATAAGCAAAAGCGGCTAATTGGCTGCTGCCCAGCGCTTGAGCCTGTGCCTCATCAATGTCCAGCCCTAAATGCGGCAATAATTTCACCAAGGCTTTTCCCCGCAAGCGCTCTTCCTGGCGCAACTCATGGGTTTCACGGCTGGCGATCAAATAATGTTGCCAATAGCTTTGCTGCTCTGGGTCTTGCGCAGCATAAGCCGCGTACAAACGTGCCAACACGGGAATATCTAAGCAACACATATTATGCGTCAGCACATCATGCAGCCAAGCCTTTAAACGGTCTGGCTGGCGAATGTTGCGCTGTTCGATAAGCCATTCCAAACCTTGAGAATAGGCAAAGCTGCCAATCGGCAGGCTAGGGCTGATTAAATGAATTAGGCGAAGTAAAGTCAGAGAATCAGAAGACATAAATTAAGCAAGGTGTCATTGTATGAATTAGCTTATTTTGGTAAGAAAAGGTAATTGTGATAAGGAGAAAGCAAAAGCGCCTAAAAGAAAATGCAATATGGATACTCCTAATAAGTTTTGATGACGCAAAAACAACAATCCAAAGAAGAAACCGGAGACTAGCGTAACCCCCACCAGTGCCGCACCATAAGGAATATGAGATACACCAAAAATAATAGAAGCAATGATGACTGCCACCCAACCTTTTTTATCACTCAGCGCTCGTTGTAAAGAATTTTGAAACACCCCTCGCACGAGGAACTCTTGTACATAACTATGCAGAAAATAAATAAAAGAACTGATGGGGTTACTAAAAAACATTCTATACAAAACATCGCCAAAAGAAGCTGAGGTCTGACTCATAAAACCGAGTTTCCCCGCCAATACTAATAAACCAAAGATCACCAGCATAAAGCTAAAACCTATCAAGAGGCTTTCAAATAATGAACGTTTCCAGTCTCGCCATGTAACACCAAAACGATGCCAGGGTTCCCCACTTTTAATCACAAAATACAATACCGGGACGACCATCATGATCAAATAAAGCCAGGTAAAGCTTTGCCCGTAAACATTGACGCTGGATAATAAATTATTCAGCAAACTGGTCAATACCAAAACACTAGAGTACATGGTGAGGATAATAATCAGAAAACGACTGAAATAGTTTTTTTCGTGCAGTAATGCGACTTCTGTTTCTAAAGATTGTGCATAACTGGAAGTTGCATCTCTTAAACGATCAGAATTGCTCAAAGCAATATTGCGATAAAACTTATTCAGTAGAACCATGCTGTCAGGTCGATTTAAAACTACCTGTTTGCGCAAAATATAGAGTTCCGTATCGGTTTTTGCTTGGATAGTCGTCGAACGTGGCGAGCCATCTAAAAAAGACAATTCACCAAAATGAGTGCCTTCAGATAATTCAGAGACTTGATACATACTCGTCTCAGTTGATTTTAAAACACTGACCACCCCTGAATAAATAAAATAAATATCCTCATCTTCACTCTCTTCCTCAAATATGTTTTCTCCACGGCGATAAGAATGCGTTTCGATAACAGTCTGTAAACCATTTAGTTCAGCATGACTAAACTCACTAAACAATGAAGATTTTTTAATAAATTCATTATCTATATTCATTAACATATTCTCTACGTTTGAGTTTAATAGGGTGGCGGGTTATATAATAGACTTATAGCAAGATTACATCAGTTGTTAAGACTGCCAGTCCTTCAAGGACTGGCAGTCTTGGGTTTGGCTCTATCGTAAGCCTATAAATGATATACTTTAGCTATATTACCTATCAATAGGCATATTAAACCAATAATGGCTGGCATGGCTCTAAATGTGGAGAGCGTTCTTCTGGCGATAATAAAGTGGCATATTTTCCTAATTTTTTATCATACAGATGATGATAAAAATCAGGCAGTACATCTGAACGCCCTTCATGAAAAGCCAGGAACTGTTTGTCGCTACGCAACAGTTCTAAAGTTTGGCAATATTGTCGATTGATATATTTCTCACCCAAGGTGCGAACTCGATGAAAAAAACGTCCTTTTAGGGCGGGAGTGGCTTGCAAGCGTTGTTTCAACATGGAATCTGACGAGATAAATGAAGATAAATTAATCAACTGTTCAAAATAACTACAGGGATCATAGTTTTTTAATGTAATAGATAGATGTGGTGTGACGTAAAAAACAAAGGGCAATTTTTCTAAAATCCTTCCTTCTTCTAATAAACGAGCTTGCAGCGGTGTTCCACCATAAGGAGACGGCGTATTAATGGTGGGCCAAACAAAAGGGATTTCACGCATAAAGGCTTTGGTGAGTTCAACGGGTTCATCACCACTATCCGTATCTATACCAAAGATAAAAGTAGCTTGAATATACTCAATATTATCTTTGAGTTGTTTGAAACTGGCTATCACGTTATTTAATTTATCTTCGACATGACGTTTACTTCCCAGCCCGGATTTATTGGCATAGTCCGCCCATGATTCAACACCAAATAAAGCAGACATACAGCCCGTTTCTTTCAGACGCTTAATTCTTGATTCATTAAGAATACTGAGGGAGCATTCCATCAGGTAAGGCACTCTTGAAGCCATAGGAATAGACTCTAACAGCTCAAATATTTGTTCAAATTTGACTGCAAAATTCGGCTCCCAAAATGCCACCGCAGTACCGGGTAATTTTTCTGCAATAAATTTCAAATCAGCCGCTAGTCGCTCCATCGGCAATACCCGGTAAGGCGTATCCCAATCCGCACAGAAATCACAACTGTAAGGACACCCCATGCTGCTCATATTAGGCACAAGACTGACTAGAAAAGGACTACGCCAACGCCGCCCAAAAAAAGCTGAAGCTCGAATTTCAGGCTCACGTTCTTCTACCGTGGGTAGATCATTAAGAGGTCTGGTACTGGATACAAACATACCCGGCTCAAAACGATTCGCCAAAAGATCAGTGATTAACTGTTTATCGCATTCTTTGACGACTACATCGAAAAAACGCAAACAATCTCCAGGAAAAGATTTAGCGTGTGGTCCACCAATCACTGTTTTAATACCCGCTTTTCGATATAGCTTAGCCAGTGAATAAGCCAACGGACTCATTTCCGTGCAACATGCTATAAACACCATATCTAACTCAGAGGGCAAGAGTTTTCGTGCATCACCCAGCCCATAATAGGTGCCATAAAAAGTTTGATGCCCTAATTGGCGACACCAAACAGAAATGACTTGAGGCATGATGCTGGAGAATTGTTTGGTCACCAAGGTATGGTAGATGGCAACAGGGATATTGCCTGCGGGTAGAGATAATAATTCTAAAATACCAATTTTCATGCTGATGGCCGTCCTGATGGTGATATTTATCTTAAGAGCCTATACGAAGATGGGACAATCGGCTGCAAACTCACCCTTTTGGTCAGGTTTTCCGCTTTTTTTCGTTAAATAGCGCGCTATTTGCCTTAAAAAACCGAAAAACCCACCTCAAAATGGCGAATTTTCGCTTCGATCCCCCATCTTCATATAGGCTCTAAATCTCCAAGAAGGAAATCTTGTATAATAAATACTATTAATATCATATAGTTTTATGACATACCTTTTGATATTTATCAATCCTTTATAAGGACGCTAGAGTGTTAAATACGATTAATATTATTGCAACAGCCGCTTTTCCTTGGAGAACAGGTACAGCTATTCTAGCTTTATTTCGTGCTTTTCATCTTGCCGAAAAAGGCTTAGATGTTGTTCTTTATATACCGTGGCTAGAGCCTTCAGAACAAATATTACTTTTTGAAAAAGACCTGGTTTTTTCTTCTCAGAAAGAGCAAAAAGAATACATTCATGCCTATTTGCCGCCGTCAACAGGTGCCTCTCTTAAAATAGAATTTTATCCTGCCACCTATAAAAAACAGTGGGGTTCTATTTTGCCTACAGGTTCTTTGTCACAAAACATTCGGGCTTGTGACTGGTTGATTTTAGAAGAGCCTGAGCATCTTAATTGGAAGCACCCCTGGAATTCATTTAAACCAAAAGCGACAAGAGTCACGGGGATTGTTTTAACCCATTATCGTTATTATTGCCAGCACGCTTTTCCTTACTTACCTTTCTTACCTTGGTTATTAGAACGTTATAATCAATGGCTTATTTCACGTCATTGTGATGATGTCATTCTTTTGGGTAGCGCTATTTCTCCTTTACCTCATTCTCAACAATTAAACACTAGCGGTATTCATCCCAGTTTTTTCACCCACCCTCCTCTCAAAGAGCATTCTAAAACGATCTATTTTATGGGTAAATTAATATGGGAAAAGGGTTTCCGTGAATTAATTGATTTGCTCGCTGATACTGAGGTTCAGGAGATAGACATCTATGGAATGGGTGAGAGTAAAAAGGCTATTGACGAATATGCGCAAAAAAAACAAATCCAACTTAATTTCAAAGGCAATTCCAGTCAACCCGCACAAGATTTAAAAGAATATAAAATATTCATTAATACTTCGAGAAGTGAAGCTATCTGTACTACAACAGCAGAAGCTTTGGGGCAAGGGAAATTTGTCATTATTCCTGAAATACCAGGGAACGATGCTTTTTATGCCTTTAAAAACTGCTGTTCTTATTCGTCACCTCAAGCATTTAACGAGCAATTACAATTTGCATTGACGCATACACCTGAACAAGATGAACAAATACACAGTTTAAGCTGGGATGCAGCTATTGAAAAACTGCTTAAATATTATAACAATGAACTTGTTTAGATGCGATGTTAAAGCAGACATGGGGGAATGAACAATGATTAATATTGGATTAATCGGGCACGGTTACTGGGGGAAAATTTATGTTAAAACCCTTTTGAACCTCAAAAGCTTAAATCTATGCTGGATTTATAATAAACACACCGATATTCCAGCCTCTGAATTACCTCAAGGTGTTAAATTCACAAAAAATTATGATGATATTTTAGCCGATAAAAATGTTCATGCTGTCATCATCGCAACACCACCCAGCACTCATTATAAGCTCACCGCATTAGCACTTAAAGCCAACAAAGATGTTCTAGTTGAAAAACCTTTTACCTATCATTCTGAAGAAGCTAAAAATCTTTTTGTTTTAGCCAAAAAAACACAAAAAATATTAATGATTGGGCATATTTTTCTATATAACCCAGCCATTATTGCATTAAAAAAATATATTATTCATCATGAACTCGGCACACTACATTATTTTTATTCAAGACGAACCAGCATAGGTCCTGTGTATACAGATATGAATGCTTTGTGGAGCTTAGCCCCTCATGATATATCCATTATTAATTATTTAAATCATGGGGAAATGCCAGCAGCTATTCATGCAAATGGTGCAAGCTATATCAACCCAGGCATTGAAGAGGTGGTTGATCTAGTGCTGGAATATCCAAATCAGGTTAAAGCCTTTATTCATCTAAGCTGCTTAGAACCCAAACGAGCAAGAGAAACTATTGTTGTGGGAGATAAAAAAAATGCTATTTTTGAAGATACAGCAACAGATAAGCTCATCATATCTGAACCCCATCATCCTCAACAAGCGTTTATACCTCCATTTAACCCAATAAGCCCCTTAGAAAATCAATGCCTGCATTTCTTAGAATGCATAAAAACGCGGCAAGCTCCTTTAACCGATGGATGGCATGGTTATCAAAATGTTAAGATTTTGGAATCTGCACAACAAGCATTGGATACAGGGAAAAAAGTATCTATCGCCTGGAATAATTAGAACATAACATGGCTTTTACACTTAACGGTCTTTAATTCAAGATAAAACATGAAAAAACGTATTATTATCATTGGTGGTGGCATTCATGGTCTATCTTGTGCTATGGAACTTTCCGACTTGAATCATGAGATTATTTTAATTGAAAAAGAGTCTAAATTGTTTCAAGGTACATCAGGAGCCACACATAATAGAGCACACATGGGATACCATTATCCTAGAGCTGAAAATACGGTGGAAGAATGCCAAAAAGGTTTGAATTTATTTAAACAGCGGTTTAAAGATGTTTTAATCTATCCCGATGGCAATTATTATGTAATATCTAAATCCAATTCAATGAGCAGTGCCACTCAGTTTGAATCCTTTTGCAATAAATTTCATCTACCTTATGAAAAGACATGGCCCGCAAAAGACCTTTTAGACCCTGACTTAATCAGTGACTCCTTTCTTGTACCTGAACCTGTTTTTAATGTTGCAGCATTAATTAATATTTTTGATACGTATGTCAAAGATAAAAAAATCATTCTAAAAACACAGACAACATTACTTAAAGGTGAGAAAACACCGAATAATACATTTAAAATAAGCGTTAATGAAAAGGGTGTTAATAAAAACTATGAGGGAGACGTAGTGATTAACGCCACCTATGCTTATTCTAATAATATTTTAAAAGCCTTTGGTCTTGAACACCATATGACTCCTTATCATCTGCAAATAGTAGAAGTAGCAGTGGTTCAGTCCTCATTAAAAATCCCAGGACTGACCATTATGGATGGCCCGTTTATTTCTATCATGCCATACGGTAAAAGAAGACAGCAATTTTTGGTCTATGATGTTGAGCATTCAGTCAATCACCAAACTCAAGGCTATTTTTTGGATGATTCAATCCCGCTCAGTTCTAATTGGGATAAAATGCAACAAAAAGGCCGATCTTATTTTCCATTTATGGATACACTCCAATATGTTAAATCATTAAAGGCTTATAGACCTATTCCCTTACAAGATGAGAATAAAGATCGCAGCACTAAAATAGACACGTATGAAGATGTCAGCGGTTTTTATTCCATACGTGAAGGCAAGTTCATTTCAGCACTCTTAATAGCTCAGACATTAAAAACTATGATTCAATATTAGATTTTATTGCGTAGTCTCTTAAGAAGCTGTCCTTTTCAGCTAGTATAGAAAACTTTGATAACGATATGAAAATACACACAAAAAAAAGAGTGCTTGTTACCGGAGGTGCTGGGTTTCTCGGCTCTCATCTTTGTGAACGCTTGCTGAATGAAGGACATGAGGTGCTGTGTATAGATAATTTTTTTACCGGCAGCAAAGACAATATCATTAAGCTCCTGGATCATCCTTATTTTGAATTTATCCGCCATGATATTACTTTTCCACTATATGTGGAGGTAGATGAAATTTATAATCTAGCCTGTCCAGCCTCTCCGATTCATTATCAAAATGATCCGGTACAAACCACAAAAACCAGTGTTCATGGTGCCATCAATATGCTGGGCTTGGCAAAACGTATTAAAGCCAAAATATTTCAAGCCTCTACCAGCGAAGTGTATGGCGATCCACAAGTGCATCCTCAGCGTGAAGAATACTGGGGGCATGTAAACCCTACAGGCATTCGTGCTTGCTATGATGAAGGTAAACGCTGTGCTGAAACCTTGTTTTTTGATTATCACCGTCAACACCAACTCTGCATAAAAGTCGCGCGTATTTTCAATACCTATGGTCCAAATATGCATTTAAATGATGGTCGAGTGGTGTCCTCTTTCATTATTCAAGCATTGAAAAATGAACCCATTAGTATTTACGGTGAAGGTTTACAAACACGTTCTTTTTGCTATGTTGATGACATGATTGAAGCTTTTGTACGCTTCATGAATTCACCAAATGAAGTGACGGGGCCCATTAATATGGGGAATCCTTGTGAACTTACCATTATAGAATTAGCCCAACAGATTATTGAGTTGACAGGTTCGCACTCAGTGCTTAAACATCATGCATTACCTAAAGATGATCCTATGCAACGTCAGCCTGATATTAGTTTGGCAAAGGAACACTTGGGCTGGGAACCTCAAGTCAGTTTAAAGGTAGGATTGGAAAAAACAGTGGCTTATTTTGAAAATGTATTAAGCACCATAAATCTTAATAGTTAAAACAACGCTATCCACGTTGACCCGCTAAAGCAATACGAATCACTTCAGGTAATGAACGGGCTTGCAATTTACTCATAATCCGCGCCCGATGACCTTCAACAGTACGTGGGCTAATACCTAATTCATCAGCAATGACTTTGCTCAATTTGCCTTCTACTAACAAGGCCAATACTTGATGCTCTCTTTTGCTTAATGCCGATAAACGCTGTTGAGCTTCATCTAAAGAAATAGAGGGTAAAGTGAGGCTGGCATAATTATCTAAGCAATGTCGAATGCTGGTGAGCAAGCTTTCTGGATCAAAGGGTTTTTCAATAAAATCAACCGCTCCTGTGCGCATCGCTCGCACTGCCAAGGGCACGTCGGCATAAGCCGTGAGCAAAATCACAGGTAAGCGAATTTGACGCTTTTTCAATTCTTGCTGTAATTCCATACCATCCATCCCTGGCATTCGTACATCTAGCAACAAACAACCGCTAGTATTGCCGTAAGTCTCCAGAAATTCATCGGCAGAATTAAAAACCCGGCTATTTAACCCCACTGATTCCATTAACAAGGTGAGCGAGTCACATACGCTGGGGTCATCATCGACAATATGTACAGTATGTTCATCATTCATATCGGTGTCCTTTTTCACTGCTGGGATTAGAATCTATGCAAATAGAGAAAATCATGGCTGAGTTATTCATAGGAATCATTCTGATAAATAGGCAAACTCAAGGTGAAAACAGTTCCATGCTCCGCATTTGGCGTGACCCATAAACGTCCTTCATGAGCTTTAGCAATACTTAAGCACACTGATAAGCCTAAACCAATACCATGTGGTTTGGTGGTGAAAAAAGAAGTAAAGACTTGCTCGATCATTTCTTCCGGTAATCCAGGGCCGTTATCCATCACATGAATACGCACTTCTTTTTCTTTTTTCATTTCTTCTGTTTTAACCGTCAAACGACGGGTGCGATCAGTAATTTCATCTAACGCGGCTACAGCATTATGCGCAAGATTTAAAATCACTTGTTCTAACAGCACTTTATCAACCATCACGCAAGGTAACTGAGCAGATAATTCTAATTTTAATTCAATATTACGCCATTTTGCTTCCACTTCAACCAGTTTTTCAGCATCTCGTACTAGCTTATTAATATCAACCATGCTGGTTTCCATTTCATTGCTTCGGCTTAATGCCCGTAAACGATGAATAATGGCTCCCGCATGTTGCGCCTCATCATTGATTTTTTCTAAAGTGGTTTGAATTTTTTTCTGATAAACCGTTGCATAATGGCTGTTTGTAAAACTTTGTAATAAGTATTTACAAGCCACGCTATAACTGGCGACGGCGGCTAAAGGCTGGTTTAATTGATGAGCAATTTGTGCCGCCATTTCACCTAACATGCTAATTCTTGAGGTGTGAGCCAATTTTTCCATGTATTCACGCTCTAACACTTCCATGCGTTTACGCTCTAGTATTTCGCCTTTTAATTGCTCGTTCAAATCCTCTAAGGCTCTAGTCCGTGCTTTAATCAAATATTCTAAATGTTTACGATAGGTGAGCAGTTCTTTTTCAACGGCTTTGCGTTCAGTAATATCTTGCATCACACCACGTAAAAATAAGCATCGCCCCTGTTCATCATACACAGGAAGACTGTCATCATTGATCCAGATTTCCTGTCCATCTGGACGTAGAAACCGATATTCTGTAGAAAACTCTGTTTCTATAGGTTCTATGCTACTGCTCAATGTCTGCAAATAGGTTTGATATTCATCTAATACACGAATTCTATCATCTTTATCTAAATGCTCTAACCAAGTATTGGGATTATTCAACCAAATAGTATCTTTAATGGCTGACAGTTTTTCAATCTGCGGGCTGATATATAGCATTTTACTACGGTTATCTAAACTGGCTTCATACACAGTGACGGGGATTTGTTCAACTAAAGTATGATATTTAGCTTCGCTTTTTTGTAAAGCTTGTTCGCTGCATTCCAAAGCATCTAAAGAATCTTGCAGGGCTTGCGTGCGTTCCTTAACTTTTTGTTCAAGCAAGATGAAAGCACCCCGCAATTGCTCAGACATGTGTTGAAAAGCACTGGACAGTTGTTTTATTTCAATAATATGGCTATCGGGTAATTGCACTGGCCATTTATTTTCAATTAATTGATCGGCGACTGAACTTAAGCCACGGATAGGGTGAATAATGGCTTGTGATAAGCGCCAACTCAAGACTAAACCCAGTAATAAACTGCCGATCCACAACCATAGTGTCATTTGTGTATTTTCATGCACATGTTGCATGAAATCTGCTTCAGGCAACACCACGACAATTAACCAATCTAAACCAAAATCATCTTGAAACGGACTCACTTGTAAAAATTCATGCTGCATTTGCCAACTAAAATCCAATTGCAAATGTGTTTTTATGGTATTTAAATCAGGATAAGCTGATTGTAAAAAACGTGCAGTAGCTTGGATTAAAGGCTCGCGTGAATGAATCGCCTCGCGCTGCTGTAGGCTACCATCAGACAATAAAGAAAAAGGCTGAATAGATTCGGAACTAGCGACTAATAGACCATCGCGTTGCATAATGAATGTGCGCCCGGAACGCCCTACATTTAGCGACCGCAAAAAATCGCCTAAGCGGGATAAACGCAACTCTGTCATCAATACACCTTGTAATTCTTTTTCTTCATCCGGTGCAGGTTCTATTGAAGGTTCTATATACAAAGGTTGGCTTAAAGAAAACCCTGGTTCTGGCTGGTATGGAATTAAATAAAAAGGACTCCAATGTATTTGTTGTTGCGCCACTGCGGTGCGATACCATTCATGCTTGCGAGCATCAAAGCTTGGTAGCGTACCTAATAAAGTGCAAGTTTTACGATTTTCAGGTTTATATACATCATACAAACCCGCCATAAAATTCTGCGTCATTAACATTTGTACACTATCATCTTCTTGACGTTGCGCACTGATAGCACCGCCTTGTGGATTACCAAAACTAATACTATTTAATTCAGGATAAAGCTGTAGTTGTTGACATAAACTACGTCCAATACGCTGCGGTTGTTGCAAATCCAGTACACCTAAAGAGAGGGCGTTAAACACGGATTGATTCACTAAATAAGGCACTCTAAGATAGCGTTGTAAATGCTCTTCGATACGCGCGGTGATTTCATTGCGCAAATCGCGGGTCATCTCATTAATCGCTTGCTGACCATTATGAAAAGAGAGATAACTGGTCAATCCGGCTGTAATTAAAATCAGCGCCATGACCGGCAGCAGAAAAGCGACATGTAAAGAAATATGTTTCCAGCGAGGAATAATCATCATGCTCATCTTAATATCAGGAAAACCATATATTCTCAAGTCGTAATAGAATATCCGTGACATCCATCCTTCAAATTTATCAGCCTATAGGGAAAATATATGAGAATTAAAGACAAATATATCAGTCCATTTACTGATTTTGGTTTCAAAAAACTGTTTGGTAGTGAGCCTAATAAGGATTTATTGATGGATTTTCTTAATGAGCTGATTAGCAACGAAACAGGAAAAATTATCTCGCTAAGCTATTTATCATCTGAACAACTAGGGCGCAGTATTGATAAGCGCAAAGCGATTTATGATATTTACTGTGAAAATCAAAACGGCGAGAAGTTCATCGTAGAACTGCAAAAAGCTGAACAAAATTATTTCAAAGATCGTAGCATTTACTATTCTACGTTTCCTATTCAACAACAAGCACAAAAAGGCCCTTGGGATTTCAAGCTCAAAGCCGTGTATACCATTGGCATTTTAGATTTTGTGTTTGCAGAAGATAAATATGACAATGATGTTTTTCACCATGAAGTACAACTATTTGATAAAAGTACACAAAAGGTCTTTTATGATAAGCTCACTTATATTTACCTGGAAATGCCTAAATTCAAGAAGACCGAAGATCAACTAGAAACACATTTTGACAAGTGGCTATACTAACTAAAAAATTTAGAAACACTCGATGGCCCTCCGGCTAAATTACAAGAAAGTATTTTCAATAAATTATTAAAGCAAGCCGAAATTGCGAACTACACAGAACAAGAATATGCTCAATATGTGCATAGCTTGAAAGTGTATCGTGACTTAATAAACTCCATGGACACGGCATTTGACGATGGAAAAAAGGCGGGTCTTATTGAAGGTATAGAGCAAGGCATAGAAAAAGGTAAAACAGAGACTATTTTACAAATGGCTAAACAGTTAAAACAAGCGGGCGTAGCTATCGACATTATTATGCAAACAACAGGTCTATCCTCGCAAGAAATAGAAAAATTATAATGAGTGTGGAATATTGGATGAGAGTCCGGTCATATCCCTGATATAATCAGCGTTTTGTACTGAGTCGGCTCATGAGTAGCCATTAAAATAGTAGACTTGTTCGAGCATTAAAGGTTTTCGCCGTTTTATCGTCATTTCTTTAAGTTCGGACAAGCAAATGCATATTGGAGTTAAAAATGCTCAAAGTAGGATTTGTTGGGTGGCGCGGTATGGTGGGTTCCGTTTTGATGGAGCGTATGCAAGCCGAAAACGATTTTCAAGGTTTTGAAGCGGTCTTCTTCACCACTTCTCAAGCAGGGCAAAATGGCCCTGACGTAGGCGCAGGTGCCAAGCCGCTAGAAGACGCTATGAACATCGACAAACTGGCTGAGATGGATATTATTTTGTCTTGCCAAGGTGGCGGCTATACCACTGATGTTTATGAAAAATTACGCGCTCGTTGGGATGGCTATTGGATTGATGCCGCGTCCACATTGCGGATGGCAGACGATAGCATTATCGTGCTTGATCCAGTCAATCGAAATGTCATTGATCAAGGCTTGCAGCGTGGGGTTAAAAATTATATTGGCGGCAATTGCACCGTCTCCCTCATGATGATGGCTTTAGGCGGTTTATTTGAGCAAGGTTTAATTGAATGGATCAGCTCTATGACCTACCAAGCCGCCAGCGGCTCTGGTGCTAAGCACATGCGTGAATTGCTGGTACAAATGGGTGAGCTAGAAACGGAAGTGCATGATTTATTAGCCAACCCGGCTTCAGCCATTTTAGATATTGATCGCAAAATCACTGCAAAGCTCAATGATAGCGGCTTAAGCACCCAGCAATGGGGCGTACCTTTAGCGGGTAGCTTGATTCCTTGGATCGACAAGCCGATGGACAATGGTCAAACCCGTGAAGAATGGAAAGGTTTTGTGGAAACCAACAAAATTTTGGGTTTTGCTGAGCAAGAGCGCATTCCGGTCGATGGTCAATGTGTGCGCATTGGTGCTATGCGTTGTCATTCTCAAGGTTTTACTATCAAACTCAAACAAGATGTTTCTCTTACTGAGATTGAAAGTATTATTGCCGGGCATAATGAATGGGTGAAAGTGGTACCTAATGAAAAGGAAGCGACTTTACAAGATTTAACCCCGATGAAAACCTCTGGGACTTTAACTGTACCTGTGGGGCGTATTCGTAAAATGAACTTAGGCGCTGAATACCTCACCGCATTTAGCGTAGGCGATCAGTTGCTTTGGGGAGCCGCAGAACCGATTCGTCGGATGTTAAACATCACTTTAGAACATTTAGCGAAAGCTTAATGAAAAATGGGTGCTGAATTCAGCACCCGTTTATTTCAAACCCTTTTATCTATCATTGTCTCAAACCTCTTCCTCTCTATTTTTCGGATAATCAAAAAACACTAATTCACCGCTACTCGGTTGAATATCCGCCCAATGTTGTAAATCAAACTGCATAGAAAACATACCGCAGGTGGGTAAATTCTCTAACCGCTGACCGCTTAAATAAAAGCTCAATTCAGTTAAACCCGGATTGTGTCCAAACAACAAAACATGCTCTCGCGAATCATCTAAATCTTGCACCACTGCCACCAGCGTGCCCAGCATTGCCTCATAAATACGCGGTTCTTCTAAGATGTTTTTCGCGCCAAAACCAAGAGCCTGGGCGATGATGTGAGCGGTGCTGATGGCGCGTTTTGCGGGACTAGAGACGATTCCATTAATGCTTAACTGGCGTTGCGATAAGCGTTGCCCCATCTGCGGTGCATCTCGTTCACCACGGGTATTTAAAGGCCGTTCAAAATCACTTAAACCAGAATGGCTCCAACTGGATTTAGCATGGCGAATCAGAGTGAGTTGTTTCATAGAAAAAAACCTTAGTTTAGGCTCTGTTGACATTGGAATAATGGCGGCTTTTAGGTCTTTTTTGCGCCTAGCGGTGTTAATTTTTGGCTGGCAATGGAGGCATTGCAGCGCAAAAAATCCATCTTATCCCCAATTGTCAGCAGAGCCTAGTGCTACCTCAACATTAATCACAAGCCTATAAATGACGTACTTTAGCTATAGTAAAAATTATTTTAAATTACAGATAATTACTTACGGAGAAAGTCAGTGAAAAAACATAGGTTTATATATTTTGTGATATTGAGTGCATTGTCATTCACAACACATATAAGCATCGCGGAAACTAATATCTTTGAGTCAGAGAAATATATTCAAGAAAAAGACAAATCACAGGAAGTCACGAAGATTTTCTATACTCAAAATACAGACACAGAATTTACTTTTATTGTGCAAAATGGAGAAGGAAAGCAAAGAAAAGCAAGCAATGCTGTCATTGAATCAAATGGAACAGCCATTATTAAATTTAATCAACAAGTTGAAAAAATTAAGAAACCTGTGTCGCTACAAACAGAAAATGAGTTAACCGTTACAAGGAGAAGCAAGCCTAGCTCACCTCCCATTATCAGTATTGTCAGTCCAACAGTCTCACCGCCCTCTCCAATTAAAGATGTGACCGCAGAACCTGATGGTTTCTCAATCAACACACCCACTCAAGTCAGTATTACCGCTACAATCCCTTATCCTCCTGAAGAGGAACCGCCTATTGTAGAATTGATACAAATATCCTCAACAGGGGAATGGCTTAGCGTTGAGGGAGAGATGTTAGATGACGGAAGTTTGTCCACAGGAGATGAAATATTTGGCGATGGTGTTTTTAGCTTGCGCAAAACATACAATTTTTCATCGCCGACTGTGATGTGGTTATGTATTAAGGTCACTTTAAATGAAGAAACTTTTTATTCAGATAACTTTAGAGTCATTGGTCTTGAATCAAGAGTAGGTGAACAGGCTAATACGATTGAGAGAATTCAACTCAGCGCAGAACAACTTTATTATCAAAACCTTCCCTTTGTTGGAGAACAACAAGCTTTAGAAATAGTTCTGGCTTTTCTTCATACGCAAGCTTTTGTTAAAACCGCAGGTATTTCTGAAAGCGGAGTCTCTATTTGGATTGAATACATTAATGATATGGATGGCGGTATTTCATTTAATCCACCAGGAACTAGGGGGCAGCGGCTCAGATTTAGATGACATGTCAAGTAATGCAGAGCCAACAATCGTTGATAAGCTGAAGTTTAAGCTTGGCAGGGTAAGCACCCTGGGATGATGAAAATTATCTAATTCCCAAGTGCCGCTGGCAATTTGTAGTACAGACCACAACGCGGTCAAGGCAGCCTTCTCAAATGACGGGGCTGTAAAAGAACTCCTTCCACAGGCGACATCAATGGGATTAAAAATCCTAGAATTCATGTTTTTTCGGCTATTTCAAGGCAAAAAAGGAGGTTTTCC
>JADGEH010000096.1:0-10294 GCA_016744475.1 Thiotrichales bacterium
AAAATGCCAATCAGAAACTCAAACTTTGCTTTATTCGTCTTATGGTGAAGCGTCTCGCGGCTCATGCCTCTTGAGATTTCAAATGGGTTCTATAGAGAACATAAGTCAGTTGTACGACAGACCTGACAGGTTTCCAAAACCTGTCAGGTCTTAACCACGATGCTCCAGTACAACTGAAATATTGTCCCTATATAGCCAACATAAATCAGTGTTATTCCTAGGCTCTGTTGGCATTTGGATGAGAGGGCTATATGCAAAAATGGGGCATTTTTATCAAAAAAAGGAAGGGGCACAAAAGAAGGGAGGGAATATCTTGATGAATACTATGAATCAGTGCTCTGCGAGGGACAACAGCGCTTAGAGCGCTGTCACCCCTTATCTTTCTAAGCAGCCGCTAATAAATCAGCGACATCTGCTTCAATAATATTAAGCTTCATTTTCTCGCAAAAGCGTCTTTCTTTATCGTTAGGTTCAGGAATCAAGGCCCAACCTGTAGGTTCACCAGCGGCATAAATCATATCGGATAATACCATCCGTTCAGTATCTCGATTCATTCTCAAACCTAGAAATACATACTGTTTACCTTTGCGGTATTCCTTAAGAAAACTAGGAATAGCAAAACCACCCATCAATTCAGAAATATAATCAACATAATCAGCATCTGAAGCAATGTAAGTATTGTCAGGCAGAGGACTGCCCATAGGTTTAAACAATACAGGCACACTCGTATCCACCTGTTCTTGTTCAATAGCTTGATATTGTTCACCATCATAATGATGCAAACTAAAACGGTAATCCGTACCACCAATACGTGCAATGCCACGAATCAGTGTATGCGGTATTCCCGCATAACTATCTTGCAACTGGGTATCTCTATTAATATCAATGGTATAATGCGGTTTGAAAGTCGCCAACCAATCATGTAAAGGGGCGCGTGTCCATTGCATTTCGCCATAAGTGGTGGCTAGAAAATGATGCACTGCTTTACGCCCGCGTTTAAGTTCTACATTCATCGCTGCACGAGGAAATTCATACATCAACTTAGGTGCCATAGGTTTTCCACCATTCATGGCAATAATCAAACTATCGCTGTCAGCGGGTATGGGTTCACCACTGTCTTTATTCACTACGCCGTTTAAAACACCAGGACCCAGATAAGGCACGATTTGACCTGCGCGTATGCCTGCTGCTAAATCTTGCAGGGAAATATCCATATTAATGTTCTCCATGTTGTAATCGGTTTAGCCAGGTTTTTTGCGCTGCTCGTTGCTGGCGTTGAACTAATAAAGCCTGAATTCTAGGCTTCACTTGTTCTAAAGACAGAGTTTGTCCAGGAATGATGGTGTCACAAAATAAAATATGTAAACCCACATCCGACTCAAGCACACGGCTTAAGCTACCTTCAGCCATTTCAAATAAAGCGGCATCCAATTCAGAATAAAGCTGCCCGCGTGCGACTTCGCCTAATTCTCCACCTTGCATAGCGGTGGGACATTCTGAATAACGCGCAGCAAAGGTGGCAAACTCGCTGGTTTTTCCGGCTAATTCTTGCTCAATGTTATCCATGCGCTGACGCGCCGCTTCTGGCGTGTTTTCTGGATAATCCGCATTAATCGTGATCAAAATATGGCGAGCGGCGCGCTTTTCAGGGCGGACAAATTTGCTTGTATGGGCTTGATAAAATTCATCTATTTCAGCCTCTGAAATCGGTTGCACCGCCTCTAAAGCCACACGCTGCATCACGGCATCAAACAATAATTCACGCTGTAAAGCACTCTGCAAACTGTCCTCATCTAATTGATTACTGCGCAAATCTTCGACAAAACTGGCGTGATCCGCATAACGCTCCGCCACCTGCTTCACTGCTTGTGTTACTTGCGCTTCAGACATCACCATCTGGCTCGCTTCTGGTGAAGCCAATACCAAGGATTCCAGCGCAAAGCTTTGACTGGCTTTGCCGTGTATTTGCTGGTATTCCTCATCACTTAATTGCGGTATATTTTTGCTATAAGTGTCTAGCGCTTGGCGCAACAGGTGATAATTAAATTCTACGGGTTGTGAAGTCATATTCATGAGCTTTGTTCAGGATTTAAAAAATCCAATGCACCTTCAGGCACTTGCAATACACGCCCAGAAAAACGCACATGATAAACCGGGCCACCTTCATGCTCACGTAAGACTTTTTCAATCTCACCTTCAGCCCCCGGTTCAGCTATCACCTCACCTTGAATGCCCAAAGACATTGTAGGTGTCACCTTGTCGAGAAATTCAAAACGGGTCGGAATCCAAGGATCAGTCGCCAGTTGCAACTCCTGCTCGCGGCAACCCACCACTCGTCCTGCATCCACAAATTCCACTGAATAAATGATTTGATCCTGCAAAAAAGTGCCAACATCTCGCACATACCCCGTCGTACCACGACGCACCAACACGCGCCCCGTGGGTTGACCCGGATAAGTACCATCATTGCGCACATTGCGAATCACGCGCACTTCTTCGCCATATTCAAACTGCGGTAACATACTTAAGCCCGCCGAATGCTATCAACAGAAATTTTCACCACAGAAGGCTGTCCCATATTAAAAACCTTAAAGACTTTCTCTGTTTGAGCATCAGAAGAGACAAAATCATTATACGCTTTGCTTAATAAAGATTTATACAAGTCACGTTGTGCCGCTTCTTCTTCTGGCATCACTTGTTTTGCCAAATAATCATGAAAACGTTGCAAAATATGCAGACGATTTACATGCACAATACTGTGTTCATAAGATACTTCAAAGTAGTCCAGGAAATCCTCTGCACTACTCAGTTCTTCCAAATCCAATTCAAAATCGCTGTCGCTCATGATATGTCCTTTCCTATGTTCTGCGTGTTCATGTGTCTTGATTTAAGGCGGCCTGTGCTACGTCTAATAAAGCTTTAGCACCCAATCGATCATGGCTGTCTAATTCAGACACCTTTTCCAATCGTTCAATGGCTGCGCTATGTTCACCCAGACGCAATTGCAAAAAACCAGCCCCCTTTAAGGCCAATAAATAAAAACGAATCATAGTCATACGTTGAGGCGCATTGTCATCTAATACCGTCGAAGTAAGCGCTTGCCAGTCTTGAGGCCAGCCCAAACGCCGCGCAAACAATAGCAACACCCGATCAGCCACAATCAAAGCATCCTTCAAACGGTGTTGATAATAAAAAAATCGATACAAAGCCACCAACACCACCGGATGTTCCGGTTCTAACAAATAAGCCCGCATCAGCAAAGGTTCAGCTAGCTCATTACCATATTCTTCTGCGGCCTGATCAATGCACTGCTGCGTTTCTGTATGCAATGGTTCATCAAAATATAAACCGTCACTATCAATTTCGAGCATATCCACGCTCATTCACCCTCATGTGTTGCCATCTTACGGCTGTCATCGCAACCCTTATGCCATATATTTTTTATATATCTTTCAATGAGATATGGATGCACTAAATGTGTCTTTGCAGACTTTTATAGCGCTTTGTAGGAAATCTTACAAACGTAAAGCTGAGCCAAAGCCATCACCACATGAAGATGTAGGCAATAACGCATTTGTAGGGAAGAGAGGGGGATATAGAAAGGTGGTCGAACTTGAGGGAGGCCATTGAGTTTAACTGGTTCCCATGCGCCGCATCACTGTCATTAAGTTAAGGAAAAAGGCTTTAGATTCAAGGTATCAGCTTCCCATCCTCCAAGGAGGGGAAATAAAAAAACTATTTCAACCCTCTCTGTTACTCTCTATACTCTAAGCAGTAAAGAAACGGGGTTTTATTTATCCGACAACCTTCCCTATTGAATAAATCGCTTAAAAAGCCTGACATGATATGAACACTGCACTAGAAAGATTGTCCTCCTCTCAATTACTCAACCTACAACAACGCTTGTTAGACATTCTGCGCCAACAACCGACAGGTTTAGGTGAATATGAATTGCTTAAGCAATTACAGAAAGAACAACACATCGGTTTTCCGCGTACTTCATTGACCAATAATCTCGCCTTGTTTCGTATGCATTTTTTGCTATTTCATTTGCTGTATCGTTTACGCGATCAATTGTGGGAAGAACACAGCGGCTATTTGCACATCACCCCCTTACAGATTCAATTACAGCTTTATCAATCGGGTTCTGCGGCTTTGTGTGGGCATGATGCGCTGCGGGATTATTATCTGGATATTACGCCTTTGTATGAAACCACTGAGGATGAGGTGAAAGAGCGCTTGCAATGGTTTTGGAAAAAATTTGCAGCCGGAGAAGAACGCCAACAAGCCTTACAAACTCTGGCTTTAAGCGAGCCTGTCGATTATGCTGCGATAAAACGTCGTTATCGAGAACTCGCCGCTCAGCATCATCCTGATCGCGGCGGCGACACCGCAGAGTTTCAAGCCATCAATCATGCGATGGGTGTGCTTGAACGTTATTATTCTTAGAGCCTATACGAAGATGGGGGATCGAAGCGAAAATGCGCCATTTTGAGGCAAGTTTTTCGGTTTTTTAAGGCGAATAGCGGGCTATTTAACGAAAAAAAGCGGAAAACCTGACCAAAAGGGCGGGTTTGCAGCCGATTATCCCATTTTCGTATAGGCTCTTAAATTGAGGAGTCTGTCATGTGTTTAGGCATTCCCATGCAAGTAGTGGAAATCAATGGTTTTAATGCACGTTGTGAAGCAAAAGGGATAGAACGCGAAGTCAGCCTTTTTATGCTGCAACATGAGGATATTCAATGCGGTGATTATGTGGTCGTGCATGTGGGGTATGCGATTCAAAAAATGACCGAGGCCGAAGCGCAATCTGCTTGGGAAATTTATGATCAAATGCTGGCGGCTGAAGATGCGCAAGCACGCGGTACCTAGGAGGCTAAAGCAGCGCCTTAAAGCGGTTTAGGTGGCTCTGAGGGTTTAAGCTCTCCGCCGTTGCGGATTTCACAATCGGCTAAAGTCGGCAAGCCTTCATCGTCAATCGCAACGCCTAATTGCCGGATGCTGTAGCACAAAGAATCCATGCGCTTATCCATAGCTTGAATATGATCCAACATGCAGTTGATAGCGTGAGCCTCTGGATCAGGCATGTCAGTGCTGGTGCCGTAAGCATCAAAACCTATTTTTTCTGCAATGGCTTGGCGGCGGCGTTCTTGGTCGTCGCTCATGTCTACCTTGGCTTCGATGACGCGCCCCGGAATACCGACGACAGTGGCGTTGGCAGGTACGGGCTTGACCACCACAGCGTTGGAACCCACCCGTGCATTATCATCAATTAAGATCGGCCCTAACACCTTAGCACCAGCCCCCACCACCACATTATCGCCTAAGGTGGGATGGCGTTTGCCCTTTTGCCAAGTGGTGCCGCCTAAAGTGACACCATGATACAAAGTGCAATCGTTGCCGATCAGTGCGGTTTCTCCAATCACAACGCCCATGCCGTGATCAATAAAAAACCGCCGTCCAATGCTGGCACCAGGATGAATTTCAATGCCTGTCAACCAGCGGCTAAAGGTGGAAATAAAACGCGCAAGCCCTTTCCAACCACGAGTCCATAAAGCATGTGCGATGCGATGAAACCAGATGGCATGAACCCCTGGATAATTCAACGCCACTTCCAAATGGGTACGTGCCGCAGGATCGCGTTCAAAAACGCAGGCTAAATCTTCTTTGAATCGAGATAACATGCTCTGCACAGTGCTGTTGAAATCAGGGAAAACAAGAGGCTAAGGCGCTTGTTGCGTGATCTTAACTGCCACGGTATTGGTTTTTGACAAATCTAATGCGGCGCTTTCGCCAAACAAATCACCACTTTGCATCATGGCTGAACCACTTTTGGAGACTCTCGCCATCGCAATGACTTGCGGCACGCTGGATAATTTCATCGTAGGCATCATAGCCATGCTGTCATCCAATGTAACGGTAATTGGCAAGTCTTTGACTTTTTTACGTAAAATAGCCAGCGGCATACGTGGGCCTTGAGCCGCACGCGCATAAATAAACAAAATATCTTCGGGTGCAGCTTGTGCCATCACACTGTCGTCCAAGGTCACGCTAATCTGTAATGACTGAGGTTTAGCCGCAGTAGCGCTGGGCGTAGTGCTTTCAGCCACTTTAGGCTTACCCGTATCTATCTGATTGCCTTTAAGTTCTGCAATATGCTCGGCAATGCTTTGGGCGGATTCTGAACCCGGAGGAAGTTGAGCTTTCAGTGTTTCCCAGTAATCAATCGCTGTCGCAAAATCACCTGTTTGCACCGCAGATAAGCCCAATAACCATAATGTTTTTGGATGTTTGTCATCCAGTTTAATCGCCTGAGCCAGAATCTCATCCGGCTGGCCTTGCAAGCGTCCTTCGTGACTCATGGCAATGGTTTCGGCATAACTGCTCAGCAACTCCGCATCCGGTGTTTCATTGAGCGCTATAGATTTAGCAAAAGCTGGCACAGCTTCTTGATAACGTTCCATGACCACATAAGAACGCCCCAACATTTCCCAACCTTTCGCATCATCAGGATTGTCTTTTAAGCGCTGTGCCAGTTTGCCGACCATTTCATCCAATGACGGCATCGAGCCATTCGCCTGCGCTTGTTGGGCAGCGGCTGGGGGGCTTTGTTGAGCTGTTTGTGTGGCCGCTTGCGGCGAACCTGTGTGCCAATACAATCCACTCGCCAACGCTGGCACGCCTATTAGCACTAATGCCGCACTCCAACGTGCACCACCACTCACCGTTTGCGTCACCGGTTTGTCAATTTCGCTCAGCAGCGTTTTTTCTAATTCTTGTTTAGCTTGAGACAATTGTTTTGCGGTTAATGCTGAAGCGTCTAGTTCAGCGATACGTTCTTCATACATGGCTATATTTAAGGCTTTACGTTGCTCTGCTTCTAAAGGGTCTGTAGTGGATTTAAACCACAAAGGCGGTACTGTAAATACCAAAGCTACAATCGTTAAACCAGCTACTATCAACCAAAAAATCATCAATTTAATCCTTTTGTTCCATTAAGTGTGTCAATTTCGCTTTTTCTTCATCGCTCAGCGGCGCTTCTTCTTGTTTAGGTTTGGCTTGCTTGCGCACAAAATACAACATGATAAAAAATGCGATTAATAAAAATACCGCAGGCCCTGCCCATAATAAATAGGTTTTTGGTTGCCATTTAGGACGGTATAAAACAAACTCACCATAACGTTTCACTAAAAACGCCATGACTTGTTCATCAGTATTTCCTTGTTCTATGAGTTCACGCACTTCATTGCGTAAATCTTGTGCCAGCATGGCATTAGAGTCCGCTAAGGATTGGTTCTGGCACACCACACAACGCAATTCTTCTAAAAGCATTCTATAGCGGGCATCCAATAACGGATCATCAAAGGGTTTTACATTATTATCTACCGCAAAAACGGGGGAAAACAGTAAGGAACAAATGAAGAGGGTGCTAAGACGAGCCAGCATATTGATATTCCAAGAAAGGTAGAAAATAAAATCAGAACAACACCGGGGATGCTGATGTTGTTCTGCGCATACTGCTTAGAGCTTTTTCTTTAGCAGTTCATTGACTTGTGCAGGATTTGCTTTTCCTTTAGTGGCTTTCATCACTTGCCCGACAAAGAAACCAAAGAGCTTATCCTTGCCGCCGCGATAATCTTCTACTTGCTTAGGATTGTTGCTAATAATGTCATCCACGACCGCTTCAATGGCACCGGAATCCGTCACTTGCTTCAAACCTTTCGCTTCAATAATCGCATCGGCATCGCCTTCGCCAGCCCATAAAGCTTCAAAGACCTGCTTGGCAATTTTGCCAGAAATCGTTTTGTCTTCAATGCGTTTTAACATCCCCGCTAATATGTCGGCGGTCACGGGAGAATCATTAATATCCAGATTATTTTTGTTTAATGAAGCCGCTAGATCGCCCATCATCCAGTTAGCACACAGCTTAGGATTGCTACCCACGCCTTTCACCAAGGCTTCATAATAATGAGCTAACTCACGACTAGAGGTCAGCACGCCCGCATCATAAGTAGATAATTCATAATCTTTAATAAAGCGGTGTTTTTTCTCATCGGGAAGTTCTGGCAAGGTGGCGCGTATTGATTCAATGAAGGTATCATCTAAGATCACGGGTAATAAATCAGGATCAGGGAAATACCGATAATCATTGGCTTCTTCTTTACTGCGCATAGGACGGGTTTCGCCTTTGTCCGCATCATACAAGCGCGTTTCTTGCAATACTGTACCGCCGCTTTCAATTAAATCAATTTGGCGATCCACTTCAAAGTTAATCGCACGTTCGACAAAGCGGAAAGAATTTAAGTTTTTCAACTCAGCACGGGTACCAAATTCTTTTTGTCCTTTAGGGCGCACCGATACGTTAGCATCACAGCGAAAAGAACCTTCCTGCATATTGCCATCACAAATTTCTAAATAACGCACAATAGAATGAATCTTTTTCATATAAGCAATGGCTTCTTTTGCCGAGCGCATATCAGGTTCAGATACAATTTCTAATAATGGCGTGCCCGCACGGTTCAAATCAATCCCACTCATGCCGCTGAAATCTTCGTGTAAAGATTTACCCGCATCTTCTTCTAAATGTGCACGGGTAATCCCAATCACTTTAGTATCACCGTCCAGTTCAACTTCAGTTTCTCCACGTTCAACAATGGGTAATTCAAATTGACTGATTTGATAACCTTTCGGCAAATCGGGATAAAAGTAGTTTTTACGGGCAAAGACCGAACGTTTAGCGACATTAGCCCCCACCGCCAGACCAAATTTGGTCGCCATATTCACCGCTTCAGCGTTTAATACGGGCAACACGCCCGGCAAGCCCAAATCAATGGCACAGGCTTGTGTATTAGGGGCTGCACCGTATTCAGTGGCAGCCGCAGAAAAAATTTTGCTCTTGGTAGCTAACTGGGCATGAATTTCTAGCCCGATAACGGTTTCCCATTCCATAATTAAATCACCTATTATTTGTGATACAACACCAGAATCTTGGTCACACTCAACACATGTGTCTGACAGAATATGGCGCTATTGTGCCATAAGCGGTCTGCTAGGCACTATCCCTTTACTCATCCAATCACAGGCACGACTCATCATGCAGGGAAAAAACGCACAAGCTTTTCTCGATATTCATCTATCCGATCAACAACTCTATTTGCGACAAGGCGATGCCATCGCTTTTCAAGCGGCTGTATCCACTGCTGAAAAGGGCGCAGGAGAGCGTTACGGGAGCGGCTGTACGCCACGCGGGGAGTTACAGATTAAACTCAAAATTGGTGAAGCTTGTGCCATGAATACCGTATTTGTGGGGCGACGTGCGACAGGGGAAATCTACACCCCTGAATTGGGTCAGAAATATCCACAGCGAGATTGGGTGTTAACTCGCATCCTGTGGTTAAGCGGTTTAGAACCAGGGGTTAATCGCTATGGAGAGGTCGATACGCTGCGCCGTTACATTTATATTCACGGTTGCCCGGATAGCTATCCAATGGGCGTTCCTCTATCACATGGCTGTGTGCGGATGCGCAATAGCAATTTAGTCGAATTGTTTGATTTAGTGGAGAAAGGGTTAAGAGTGAGAATTCAAGATTAAATCAAATGAAAGTCAATCTAGTGAGGGCAATTGTTGCAATTCTTCATCTGTGAATAAACGAGAAATACTCATAAAGCGTACACCCAGCGGGATTTCTAAAGAAAAGCTAGAACCTCGACCGGGTGATACATCAATATTAATATGCATATTCTTATAATATTCAAATTGATCCGCTGCCATATAAAAACGACAACCATGAATCTCCCCTAAACATAAATCACGCGAACCGATTAAAAACTCACCTTCAACAAAGCACATAGGGGCAGAACCATCACAACAACCACCGCTTTGGTGAAAAATCAACGCGCCATGTTTTTCTCTCAATTGATCAATCACTTCTTTTGCTTTTTCAGTCACTGAAACACGTTGCGTGGTCATTTGATATATGCCTCTTTATCAGCGGTGAGGATGTGTTGTATTGAATACACCTTGCAACAAGTCTAATACCAACAACATCCCCAGCGCTGCATCAAAATATTAGACTTGTCCAGGCTTAAGCGCCGTAGCGAAAAGCAGCGGGATTGAGCGGTTTTTTTCGTTCATTTGAGGCGAATAGTGATTCTATTTAACGAGAATGAACGGGGAAAACCGCCAATATCCGCTGTTTTGCAGGCGGTGTCTTAGAGCCTATACGAAAACGGGATAATCGGCTGCAAACCCGCCCTTTTGGTCAGGTTTTCCACTTTTTTTCGTTAAATAGCC